>JALWRJ010000462.1 GCA_026994125.1 Cyclobacteriaceae bacterium
AGCCCTGATAGCCCGAGGCTTTGCCGTATTTACCCTGGATGCAGCCCACCATGGCGAACGTGCCGATACCACAGGCGTTTTACCCCCAGCCTCTCAATGGCGGAAAAACAACTTACTACACACCATATACCAAACCATACATCAAACCGTACTCGATTATAGGCGGGGTTTAGATTGCCTGAACACATTTGGCATGCTAAACAACAATCAATACGGAGTATATGGGTTAAGTATGGGCGGGGCAGTCACTTTTATTTTAACAGCCATAGAACCCCGTATTAAAACAGCCGTAGCCGGGCTAACTGTGGTGTACGGATCTCAGAATAGTTGGGTAAATGCGTTTAACTTTGCACCCTGGATAAACCAAAAACCTTTGATGATGCTGATGGGTACCAACGATGGTTTTTATACACCCCAAATGGCCAAAGAATTGTTTTATACCCTGGGAGGCCACTCAAACCGGTTGGTATTTTTTAAAGGAGGCCATAAGGTACCGGAGCCAAAAGTGGAGTTGGTAGCCGATTGGTTTAAACAACATTTGTTTTAAATGTGCTCCTAGGCTCCTGCGTAACCGGGCAAAAAGCATGGTAAAATGTATTTTTAAAATAAGCTAACAAACAGGTAGAACAAACCACACATGAAAATACTGGTAGTAGAAGATGAAGTAAGGGTTTCCTCCTTTATTAAAAAAGGGCTCCAGGAACAAGGGCATGAGATAGTGCAGGCCTTTGATGGCCATACAGGCCTGCAATTGGCTTGCCAACATAGCTTTGATGTGATATTGCTGGATGTGGTAATGCCCATGCTGAATGGTATAGAAGTGTGCGACCGACTAAAGAATCACTTTCAGGTAACTACACCTATTTTAATGCTTACCGCCCTGGGTACTACCGATGATATTGTATTAGGCTTGGAAACCGGAGCCGATGACTACCTAACCAAACCCTTTAAATTTAGAGAATTGCTGGCACGTATAAATGCCTTGTACCGAAGAAAAAAAGCCTTGCAAAACCAAAAAAACCAGGCCACTTGGCAAGTAAAAGACTTGGTGCTAAACGACACCACCAAAGAGGTAACACGGGCAAATAAACCTATTAAATTAACTGCACGCGAGTATAAACTATTGCTTTACTTACTAAAAAATAAAAACAGTGTGGTATCGCGAACGCAAATTTTAGAACATGTATGGGAGGTAGATTTTGACCTGGGAACTAATGTAATAGATGTATATATTAACTATTTGCGCAAAAAAATAAATCATGGGTTTGAGGTTAAACTTATTGAAACAGTAGTAGGAATGGGTTATACCCTAAAGGAGGAATAAAGAAACTATACGATATTAAGTGCTAAGGCCTAAAATTTAAACAAAACATGAAAATCAGCACCCGTTTATCCTTGTTTTTCTCGGTTATAGCATCGGGTATTTTTATGATGGCTGGTTTTGCCATTTATTGGCTTGCCAGTACCCATAGAGCCGAAGCTTTTAAAGAAAGGCTATTAAGCCGCCTCGAAATAACCGAAAAAATATTTTTAGAAAAAGAGCAGTTTACCGAAAAAGAAATCGAAAAAATTAAAACACATTTTTCAAATAGCTTGCCCCATGAGAAAGAAGAAGTAGTGGCGCTTATAAAAAACGAAGCACCACTTAGTGGCAATTATCCCCAAGCCGTATTCCAACAAATGGTATCTAACAGCAATTTTTATTTTGAATACAACAACCGGCAAGGGTTAAGCAAAAAATTAAAATTTCCAGACCGCACCTATTTATTGGTGGTTTCGGCCACCGATACCACCGGCTTGCGTAACCTGGCGTATTTAAAAAGCCGTATGGTAGCTATGCTGCTTATAGCCATACCGCTTATTTTACTAAGTAGCTTTTTAATTGTTAGGGCAGCATTGCAACCGCTTACCCAAAAAATACAGCATGCCAACGCCATAGGAGCCGATAACCTGTACCAACGACTAAAAGTGTATAACCCCGAGGACGAAATCGGTAAGCTGGCTACTGCCTTTAACAAACTACTCGACCGCATTGAGGCTTCGTTCGAAGCACAGAAATCCTTTATTTCAAATGCTTCGCACGAAATCCGAAACCCGCTAACAGCTATTATTGGCGAAGCCGAAATTGCCCTAAGCAAACCCCGGAACCAACAAGAATACATAGAAGCATTGCAACATATGCTGGCCGAAGCCGAAAACTTAAATACAACGGTAAGCAATTTGCTGCAACTATCTAAAATTTCGGCCAACGAAACAGCCTTAAGGTTTAGCAAAATTAATTTTAACAACTTTGTTAACGAAACCATGACCAGCTTTGGGTTTAGCAACCCCGATAGCCAGCTGCATTTGTACACGGCACCAAAGTTGCAAGCAAAAAAGGCAGAAATAAAGGCCAACCCTGCGTTGCTTAAGTCTGTTCTTTTTAACCTGTGGGACAACGCATGTAAGTTTTCTGCTAACAGCCCTGTAGAAGTAAGCCTTACAGGTACTAATGGGCAAGTTACCCTTCGCATTACCGACAAGGGCATTGGTATTGCTCCGCATGATTTAGAAAAAATACGCAACCCTTTTTACAGAGGCAAAAATGCCCTCCAAGTAAGGGGTTCCGGTATAGGTTTGGCGCTTACCGAAAAAATACTAATGCTCCACCAAAGCAGCTTGCAAATACAATCGGAGCTGGGTAAGGGTACTATGGTAAGTTTTACCCTTACCTGTGTTTGAGTTTTTCTAACCTTATTTTAATTTAAGTTTAATATGGTTTTAATGTGCAGAATTTATTTTTGCAGCATACATATCTTACATAATTATGAAGTAGTTTTAGGGTAAAATGGTTGCATAAGCATATGCTCAAACAAATATTTCAAGATTTTTAAGCCCGCGAACAACACATGGTAAACCCCTCAATTTCACCCATACAGCGCTTTTGGAGGTTACTAAAACCGGATATTAAAGAAGTTAATAACATTTATATTTATTCTATTTTTAGTGGCCTAATTAGTTTGTCGCTGCCTTTAGGCATTCAGGCCATCGTAAATTTAATTCAAGGGGGGCAAATAAGTACTTCCTGGATTGTGCTGGTGGTATTTGTGGTGTTTGGTATGGGAATAACCGGTTTACTTCAGGTATTTCAATTACGTATTTTAGAAAACCTCCAGCAAAAAATATTTACCCGGGCGGCTTTCGAGTTTTCGTATCGGATACCTCGCATAAAAATGGAGG
>JALWRJ010000463.1 GCA_026994125.1 Cyclobacteriaceae bacterium
CTACCGTACAGGCTGTAGATGCCAATAACCTGATAGATGTTGATATAAATGAAGCGGCATCAACAACTACATTCAGTATAACCGCCCCGGCAGGAGTTACCTGCCCTGCCTGTTTGGTAAGTTTTGTTAATGGTGTGTTAAATCTAAACAGCATTAGGTACACCGGAACAGGCAATGGTACCATAACCATAAAGGATGTAAATTTAGGCCGTCCTACCCCCATTAATACAGGGATTAGCTCAACGGTTGATGTGGTTAATACAGAACTATCATTGGTTGATATTAGTAATTATGTACCTATTGGAACAACCGTATTGGCCTCGGGCGAAGGAAACCAAACCTTACTGGGCTTTCAACTGGATGTAGCTAATAGTGCCACCATTAACCCGGTATTTGATAACCTAAGTGTAACTTTTACCAAAGACACAACCGATATATTTAAAAATTTGAGGCTCTACAAAGTAATAAATAACGTAGCCAACCCCTTAATTAATGTTGATTACCAATTGGTTAGTGGATCTAAAACCGATAACAGCCTTTCGGCTTCGCAACTAATATTTGATGGATTTTCTGAAGTGCTAAACCCGGCAACACCTACCCAATATGTACTTGTGGCCGATGTAGATCCGGCTGCCAATGCTGGTAGTGGCAATATCATAGCCAACATCCAACCAAGCGAAGGCTACCTGGTAGCTCCCGCTGGTAGCATGACTCTATCCGGAGCTCCGGTAGCCAGCGCAAGTTTTACTTTTAACGATGCCCGTGCGCCCCTTATTATTGCTACCAACCCGGCCAATGGAGATTTATCTACAGATTTCAATACGACTGTTTTCACACTTACTTTCGATGAATTTGTAACGCCTAATAATCCGGTTTTTGAATTACGAAATTTCGATACAGATGCCTTGGTGAGTGATATGTTTACCCTTAACAACAACACCTCAAAAACCTTTAACCTAACATTTGTTGATGGATTAAATGCACCCATTGCCCTTGCACAAGGAGTAAAATATTATATTACCTTACAAGAAGGCGGTTTTATTGATAATTCGGGCAACTTAAATAATACCAACAATGTAAATGCCGTGCTTACCACCAAAGGTTTTTGGGCCTTTACTACATCCGATACCCAACCGCCCAGCTTTGTTTTTAATGTAGATAAATCTGAACTGCAAGCCAATGTATATGATAATGGTTTCGATATTAAAGTAAAACTATCAGAACCCGGCACCGTGTATGTATTAGCTCAACCAAGCCCGGGAGCTGACCCCGACTATGCTACCCTTACCAGCGATGCCAGTGTAGTAAGCAGTGTAATTACTCTGGATTCTACGTTTTACTACCTGCAAGTTAGAGGGTTGAGCAATAATACTACCTACGATGTGTATGTAGCAGCCGAGGACAATGGAGGCAACCCCACGGATGCATCGGACTACACAAATTTAGCGTTTGACAGAGCTCAAAAAATTTCCATTACCACGGCCAGTTTTACCGATTTAGTGAGTGAACCTACTGTAGAAATATGCACAGGCGAATTTCAACCTGTACCAGCACCTATTGTAGTAATAGAATCGGCCAATAACGATTTTGCAACAGGAAGCAATGCTTTTAACCTTACCCTGCCGGCCGGTTATGAATTTAATACCACTGTAGGCAGTGTAATGGCTGTTCCTGGTGGCGATGTTACCACCCCCCCTACGCTTAGCTATCTTAACCCATCTACCATAACGGTAGATTTTACGGCTGATAATACCCTGGGAAGAGATGAAATCAGGGTTTCCGGTTTAGAAATTAAAGCTTCGGTACAAGCGACAGATGGCAATATGGTGATTTCGGGCAATATCGCAGCCATTCCTTTTGCTGCACCCGCCTGCGTATTGGATGTAACATCGTTGCCGGCCGCACAATTCGATTTGCTGCCCAACGATTTAACCATAAACTCCATTACAACCAATAAAGTAGCCCTAATACAAACCAACCCGGTGGATCCTTTTATTGGCGAAACCTATGCATTTACCGGAAATGGAGTAACCAACGATACTTTATTTGTTGATTTTGCACCCTTAGGCAATAATGTAATCACGCTTACCCAAACCTTTGAAGGAGGATGCCAATCGGTAGGAACCAAAACCGTAAACATAATTGACAACCAGTTCTCCGGGCTCGACTTTACTTACTGCGGCAACGGAGGAACCGTAGTTATCACCCAAAATATTACCGACCCCAACGACCCTTTTAATGGGTACGACCTGGAAGAGCTAACCGTAAATACCAACCTGTTAACTAACCCCGGGCAAACAAGTGCCTTTAACCCGGCTACCTTTGAGCTGGATTTAGCAGCGGTCTTTGATCCGGCCGACCCCTATAAATACGATTTTGTTTCCTTAAATTTTGAAGGAAAATACCGTAAAAGAATTGATTTTAACGACTCCATTTTAGTTACCCAAAAAGTTGATATATATGTAGTACCCGGCATAACTATACGAAGCGAAACCATTCCCGATGATGATAACGATGGTGTTATAGGTTCGTGCGAAGACAGGGGCACAATATTGCTCTCGGCCCTGGTACAAGATAACCCGGGCAATGTAAATAGCATTGCTACCGGCACCGGTGTATTTACCTTGCAATATGGGGGCAACGATGTAAGCAGCTTTATTACGAATACAGGGGTAGGAACTGCCAGTGTAAATTCCGACCAACTGGCAGCCGGTCCCGGCTTAGGGGTTTATACCATCACCTATCAGTACACCAACCCCACATCAAAATGCGTGGTTTCAGATCAATTTACCTTAGAGGTATTCCCTAAACCTGTGGCCGACTTTTCGATTGCCGGAAAATCAAATTTAGCAGGCTGTGTAAACGAACCCCTTACGTTTACCAATCAATCGGATGTACTAACCGGTGCCAGCTTTGCCTGGAAATTTAATGACGATAATTTTAATGCAGATAACCCAAATTCATCTACCGTACAAGACCCTACACACTTTTACTCCGAAGCACGTGGCAGCTATATTGTGTCGCTGCAAACCACTTCCGATAAAGGATGTGTTTCCGATTTAGCCAGCAAATCGATAGAAATTGGAGCCATTCCGGCTACCAGTTTTGCATTTAGGCAAATTGCCACCGGTAGCCCTACTTTGTTTACGAATACTACTCCTCTCGCTACAAGCAATGTAACCGTTGATTCTCTTGCCTGGACCATTGATGG
>JALWRJ010000464.1 GCA_026994125.1 Cyclobacteriaceae bacterium
ATAGGCAGCCATATTTACCGAGGCGCCTTTTCCTATATTGGCCATAATGTAACCATTGGAAATAATGTAAAAATTTACCCCAACACCTATATTGGAGATGATTGCCACATTGGAGATAACACGCTGATTTATGCCGGAGCCAAGCTTTATGCCGGCACAATAGTAGGTAATAATTGCGTTATACATTCGGGGGCAGTGCTGGGCAGCGATGGCTTTGGATTTGCCCCACAATCCGATGGAAGCTACAAAGCCATTCCTCAAATGGGCCATGTGGTATTAGAAGATAACGTAAGCATTGGAGCCAATACCACGATTGATTGCGCCACCTTTGCCGGAGATGCCACCCGCATAAAAAGGGGCACTAAACTGGATAACCTCATCCAAATTGCCCATAATGTTACCGTAGGTAAAAATACGGTAATAGCCGCCCAAACCGGCATTTCGGGTTCTACCCTTATTGGCGATAACTGTATGCTTGGAGGCCAATCGGCTACTGTGGGGCATATTTCTGTTGCTAATAAAACCACCCTGGCGGCCAAGTCGGCCTTGTCTAAAAGTGTTAAGAAAGAAGGACAAACCCTGTTTGGCTACATGGCGCTTGATATTAAACAGTTTTTAAGCTCGTACGCCATTTTTAAAACATTGCCCGATTTAAGCAAAAGGCTACGCCAATTGGAAGGTACAGTAAATAAAAAAAACTAAATTTGCAGGCTCAATTTTAACTACCGATGTATTTAAAACAACATACCATAGAAAAAGAGGTTACTATTGCCGGGGTAGGACTGCATACCGGGGTAGATACCCACATGACATTTGTGCCTGCCCCCCCCGACCACGGTATTAAGTTTCAGCGCATCGACCTGGAGGGGCAACCAATTGTAGATGCCGATGTGGATAATGTAGTGGATGTTTCGAGAGGTACCAGTATTGAACAAAACGGTGCGCGTATAAATACCGTTGAACATACCTTAGCGGCCATTGTGGGCCTGCAAATTGATAATATACTTATTAAGTTGGATGGCCCCGAGCCTCCTATTATGGATGGCAGTTCTATCCAATACATTGAAGTGCTTAAGCAAGCAGGTTTGGAAGAACAAAATGCCCTGCGCGACTTTTTAGAAGTAACCGAAAGCGTATTTTACAACGACCACGAACGTGGGGTTGAAATGGCCGCCTTGCCATTAGATGATTACCGGTTAACGGTTATGGTAGATTATAATTCGCCTGTATTAGGCAGCCAGCATGCTTCGTTAAACCATATTAGCCAATTTGAAACAGAGGTGGCTTCCTGCCGCACGTTTTGCTTTTTGCACGAATTAGAAATGCTTCACGAAAACAATCTGATTAAAGGAGGCGACTTAAACAATGCCATTGTAGTGGTGGATCGTGTGGTTAAAGAAGAAGAACTAGATAAACTGGCCTCGCTTTTTAATAAACCTAAAGTAGAAGTTAAAAAAGAAGGCATTTTAAATAATGTTGATTTAAGGTATAAAAACGAACCTGCCCGACATAAATTGCTGGATGTTGTAGGCGATTTGGCGTTGGTAGGCAAACCAATTAAAGCTCAAATATTAGCAGCTCGGCCCGGCCACGCTGCCAATGTGGCCTTTGCCAAAAAACTTAAAAAAGCTATTTTAAAAGGCAAAAACAATGCTCCTAAATACGACCCCGGCATGCCTGCCGTGTACGATATTAATGAAATATCGAACATGCTCCCGCACCGATACCCGTTTTTGCTCATCGATAAAATTATTCATTTAGATGAAAAAACGGTTACAGGAATTAAAAATGTAACCATGAACGAAAACTTTTTTCAGGGGCATTTTCCTAATAATCCGGTTATGCCGGCCGTGTTACAAATTGAAGCCATGGCTCAGATTGGTGGAATTTTAGTGCTGAACACCGTAGAAGACCCCGAGAACTATTGGACTTACTTTTTGGGCGTTGACAGTTTTAAATTTAGAAAAATGGTACTGCCGGGCGACACCCTGGTAATTAAGTGCGAACTTACCGACCCCATACGTAGAGGTATAGCCAAAATGTACGGGCGCGCCTTTGTAGGAAAAAACCTGGTGTGCGAAGGCATGATGACCGCCAGCATTGTAAGAAAAGATGCCTAGCCTAACAAGTAAAGAATTATGAATCAACCACTTGCATACATACACCCCCAAGCCAAAATTGCCCGTAATGTGGTAATTGAACCCTTTTCTACCATCGATAAAAATGTAGAAATTGGCGAAGGCACCTGGATTGGCTCTAACGTAACCATTATGGATGGTGCACGCATAGGCAAAAATTGTAAAATTTTTCCCGGTGCTGTAATTTCGGCCATCCCGCAAGATTTAAAATACAATGGCGAAGAAACCGAAGTTTTTATTGGCAACAACACTACCATACGCGAGTGCGTAACCATAAATAAAGGTACTACCGATAAATATAAAACACAGGTTGGCGAAAACTGCCTAATAATGGCTTATGTGCACTTGGGGCACGATTGCATTATTGGCGATAATTGCATTTTAGGTAATGCTTCGCAATTTGCCGGCCATGTAATTGTAAACGATAATGTTATTTTTGGAGGAAGTTGCGCCATACAGCAATTTACCAAAGTAGGTGCCCATGCCTACATTGGAGGCGGTTCGTTAGTGCGCAAAGATGTACCCCCTTACACCAAAGCTGCGCGCGAACCCTTATCGTATAGTGGTATAAATTCGGTTGGCTTGCGCAGGCGAGGCTTTACCTCCGAAAAAATAAACGAAATACAAGAAGTGTACAGGTACCTGTTTTTAAAAGGACTTAATAATTCTAAAGCCTTAGATTTAATTGAATTGGAGCTAAAACCTTCGAAAGAACGTGACGAAATTTTAAACTTTGTTCGAAGCTCTGACAGAGGTGTAATGAAAGGATATATGAACTAACGCTAAAATTATATACCTATAAAAAGGTATTTTTACGTGTTGTTTATTAACTATTTAAAATTTTTAGTTACTTTTAGCGTTAGAACTATATATAAATCAATTAGAACCTAAATTTTATTAAAAACTATGAAAAAATTAAAATTCTCATCATTGCTTATCTTAGTAGGCATTATGGCGCTTTCGGCTTGTAAGAAAAACAAAAACGAAGGCCCTACCGAAGAAGAACAAAAGCTAGATTTATTAGCTCAAACCTGGAAAGTGAGCACCGATGCCAATGCCATTACACTAGACGG
>JALWRJ010000465.1 GCA_026994125.1 Cyclobacteriaceae bacterium
GTTTCGCCCAGGTAATCTAATAAAGGGATATGCGTAGTAGAAGTACAAACAATAGATGGTACGGGAACCTCCACATAGGCATCGGCAGGTGCCTTGGGCTGGGTGGTGCCCGCCTTGTATAGGATGTAGGTTAAAGGCTTTTGGGCATTTTTATAAGGCGTGTTAACGGTTACCTTAGTGTATCCTTTTTGTAGGGTTATGGTAAAGCCTTTGGCATAGCTTAGTTGGTTCGGTATTTGCGCATTTTCCTTTTTTGTTTTTGAAACACATCCAAGCGTAATAAAAAGGAGTACTAATGGTAGTAAATTGGTTCTCATTTTTGTTTTTATCCTCCAAAAAAACAACTAATTTTTTTAATCTATACGCATAGATGCCGAAATTTGGTGCCAACACTGAAAACATGAACGATTTACTTGGCCAAGCCATTCTCGATTACGCACTGGAGCAGGAAAAAGGGCCTGTTTATATTCATAACCACTATGGCGACCCCGATGAGATGCCTGTTGATGTGTTTTTTAGGATTGAAGAAGATTTTTTTGATGTAGAAACCAAGGCGCTTGCACAGTGCCGGGGTAAGGTGTTGGATGTAGGTGCCGGAGCTGGCTGCCACAGCCTGAATTTGCAAAACAAAGGTTTGCAGGTAGATGCACTAGAAATATCTGAATTGGCATCAAGAGCTATGTTTATGCAAGGGGTGGCTTCCATTATTACCGGTAATATCTACGATTACAAGCCCACCACCTTATATGATACTATTCTATTAATGATGAATACGATTGGATTGGCCGGATCAATAGACAACCTCTCGCCTTTATTTAAAAAATTGGCTTCATTGCTAGCCCCGGGCGGTCAAATTTTATTCGATTCCAGCGATATAAGTTATTTATACGAAGGCAATAGGCCAACCGACAAATACTTTGGAGAGCAAGCGTATTGCTACGAATATAACGGACAAAAAGGGAGTTGGTTTAAGTGGCTGTATGTTGATTTTGAAACTGCTAAAGCACATGCTGCCCATGCAGGAATAGATTTGCGTTTAGAATATACCAACCCTGAAACAGACCAATACCTGGCTAAAGGGCTGCTTGGTGCTTCATAGCCTATTTTTCAATAATTCTTCTTAATTGCGTAATTTTAGGTTTTATCATGTAACAATATGAAACCCCAAACACTAACCGTAGCCATAGCCCAATACGCCCCTGTGCACTTTAATAAAAAGGCTACAATGGCCAAGCTGCAAGATATTGTGGCTCAGGCCGCTTCTCAAAAAGTGCAACTATTGGCCATGGGCGAAACCTGGCTATCGGGTTATCCTGCTTGGATTGATTGCAGCACGAATATTGGCTTTTGGGATGGCGCCCCGTTAAAAGAAGCCTATGCCCTACTGCGCCAAAGCAGCATAACCGTACCCGGACCCGAAACGGAACATATAGGTGATTTGGCTGCCAAAAACAACATGGGTATTGTTATAGGTGTGAACGAATTAGTTGATGCAGGAGCCGGCAACGGTACTATATATAACTCGCTGCTCATATTTAACGAACAGGGTAACCTAACCGTACACCACCGTAAGTTGATGCCCACCTTTACCGAAAAGCTTTTGTATGGCCAAGGCGATGGCCAAGGGCTGGAGTCCACTGCAATTCATGGTGCACGTACTGGAAGCCTTATTTGCTGGGAGCATTGGATGCCGCTAACCCGACAAGCCATGCACAATGCCGGAGAGCATGTACATGTAGCCCTGTGGCCCAATGTACACGAAATGCTACAAGTGGCCAGCCGACATTATGCCTTTGAGGGGCGCAGTTATGTACTAGCTGTAGGGCAAATAATGCCCGCCTCCGATACTCCCCAAGGCATAAAACTAACCAAAGAAATGGCTAACCCCGGCCAATTATTACTAAAGGGAGGCAGTTGTATTATAGCCCCCAATGGCTCATTTATTACCGAACCTCTATGGGATGAGGAAGCTTTAATTACGGCCACCCTAAACGTAGAAAACATTGCAGGCGAGCAAATGGCACTGGATGTTACCGGGCACTACAATCGCCCGGATGTGTTTAAGTTCAAAGTAAAGAAACCCAACAGGTAAGCAGAGACTTTTTGGGCAGCCCCTAAACAAGGTATTTGTATTTTTTAGTACTTTTGGCAGCTAACTTAACCATGCGCTTTTTAAAAACCATAGTTCTATTCATTTTTATTTCTGCATCTTCGTATGCACAACAAGGATCGTATTACCTTACACAATACGATTTAAGCCAGCAAAATATTAGCCATTATAATTTTGAAATTGTACAGGATAACCATGGGTTGGTGTACCTGGCAAACCTTAAAGGCGTAGTGGTTACCGATGGGCTTGAGTGGTCGTTGTTAGAAACCCCTTACAGTATTTTTTCGCTGGAATTTGATCCATCTAATAATTTATATGTAGGAGGTAAACACGAAATTGGGGTAATTGACCTAACTCAACCCGGCAACAAAGCCTACCAAAAACTTGATAGCATACATCAGGAAATAACCGACATTGCCTACTTTAAAGGCAACATCTATTTTATGGCCAAAAGTATGGTGATTGTGTACAACCCGGCCAACCAAAAAATTACCCGGCTTATACAACCGGCCAACCAAAATTTTCTGCGATTAGTAACGTATAAAAATCAGCTATATGTGGTAAGTGAAACGGCCGGATTTTTACTTATTAATAACCATAAAATTAGCCGTGCTACACCAGGTTTACCATCCGGTACCGTTGGTATAGAAACCTCAGAACAAGGGCAATTATTGGCATATACATCGGAAGGCGAATACTATTTGCAAGACACAACACATAAAAGGTTTGCAGCATTTAAAATTAATGACAAAGGATACTTAGAGCAAAATACCCCGGTGTCCATTAAATGGGTAAACGAAAAATTACTGGCCATTGCTACCCTAAATGGGGGTGTAGTTTTTGTTGAGACTCCTACCGGCAAGGTAGTTCACTATATGAATTATGCCAATGGCCTGGCTGATAACGAAATTCGCACCTTATTTGTGGGAGGCAACCATATGGTATGGTGTGCTACTCCTTTGGGGGTATCCATTATAGCCCCAGAAATACCCATCCGTAATTTTGCCACTTACAAGGGGCTGCAAGGTAAAATTGAAGTAGTGCAACCGATAGGCAACCGTTTATTTGTTGGCACCTCGGTAGGTTTGTTTGAACTGG
>JALWRJ010000466.1 GCA_026994125.1 Cyclobacteriaceae bacterium
TGCCGGAGTGATGTCTAGCTCCATGGCAATACGCTTGAGTTCATTGGTGGCCGGGTTATCTGTTTCAAACTTAGCAGCCGGGTAATCGGTTAGTACTAGCTCTACAATATTTTTACGTAGTTTTTTAACCTTAGGAGAGTGTGTGTAAATAAAACTATTGGCCATAACGGGCGTATGGCACGAGGCTTGCACTTTGGTGGGGCCATCTTGCACTAAGGCTACCTCTACACTACATACACGGCACGAACCAAAAGGTTTTAGGTTAGGTGCATCGCAAAGGGTAGGTACCGGGTTGTTGCCCAAGTGCCGGGTAAGAAAATGATAAATAGTTTCATCGCCTTCAATGGCAAAAGGTTCGTTGTTAATGTAGGCTATTTTTTCATTTAAATTGCTCATTTTCTAAAGGTTATCTGTTGCCAAATTTAACAAATGTTTACTTGACTAGCTCTTCTTTAAAATACTGAAGTGCATTTTTTACCCCCAAGGGTAACCCGCCACCCAGGGCACATAAGGAGCCTATTTCCATCGTTTCCAATAAATCGTTTAAGAGTTCAATATCAATTGGGTTTCCTTGTTGTGCCTTTTCAAACATTTCCTTACCCCGTACCGATCCAATACTGCAAGGAAAACATTTACCACACGATTCAATAGCAGTAAATTCGAACAAATGTTCGATGTATTTTAGCATTGGAAAGGTGGAGGGAATAGAAACAATGCTGGCATGCCCCAGTAAGAATCCCTGGGTTTGAAAGCTTTCGAAGTCAAGGGTTAGGTCTTTAATTTTATGTACCGGTACAATGCCCCCTAAAGGGCCGCCAATATGGAGTGCTTTTACCTCTTGCTTAAAGCCACCACCAAAGTTATCGATTACCTCTTGTAATGGGGTGCCCATTTCTATTTCGTACATGCCGGGCTTAGCAAAAAACGAATCGAGGCAAACCAGTTTAGTGCCGGCCGATTTTTGGGTGCCTAAGGCTTGGTAGGCATTACCTCCATGGGTTAAAATCCAGGGTACGGCTGCCAGGGTTTCAACATTATTAACAACGGTGGGTTGCCCAAACAGGCCTTCCTGGGTAGGGTAGGGTGGTCGTACCCGTACTTCGGGGCGCTGGCCTTCAATGGATGAGAGCAGAGCGGTTTCTTCGCCACAAACGTAGGCACCGGCTCCTTCAATAATTTTAAAGGTAAACGATATGCCCGTACCGGCCAGGTTATTACCATTCATGCCAATGGCTGTAAGGGCATCGATGGCCTGTTGGGTAATGCGGATGGCCTCGGGGTACTCGGCTCGCAGGTACACCACCCCTCGGTTGGCGCCAATAACTAGCCCGCCTATTAAGATACCAAATAGCACGGAAAAAGGTTGTTCTTCGAGCAGGTAGCGATCCGAATAGGCGCCCGGGTCGCCTTCATCGGCATTGCACACCATAAATTTTTGATTGGCAGGAGTGTTTTTACACGATTCCCATTTAAAACCCATGGGGAAACCGGCTCCTCCGCGGCCACGCACGTTGGCTGTTTTTATTTCGCTTAATACTTTTTCCCATCCTTTTTGATGTGCTTCTAAAAACAAGGCCTTAAACTTTTCGGCTGTAAGTGGTGTGCCTGTGAGCACCGGGTTTTTAACATTGGCCTCAACCCGGTAGCTTTCACGTTGTTCTGTAGGCGTTGGCACCAGTTGGTGTAAGGAGTTTATGGCATCGCCCGAATAATTATGATCACCTATTCGAAAGGCGCTGTTTTCGTGGCAACGGCCCAGGCAACACATTTCGCCAATTTCCTGTGGTTTAAAATGTTGTTTAAGTTGTTGGGTTACGTGGGGTTGTGTGCCGGCTACCATGCAAGCGGTTCCATTGCATACATAGGCTTTTTTTCCTTTGTTTTCTTGTTTTAAAAAATCGTAAAACGAAACGGTGCCATAGGGGATGGCCTCACCCATCAGATAATCCCAGGCCAATGCTTTGAGTTGTTCATTGTTGGGGGCTCCGCTTTGCTTACCGGCTTGCACCAATTGCTCAAACAGGTTGTTTTCTACTCCTTTTCGTCCTGATAGTTTACTTAAATTTTCAGACATGGTTTAACATTTTGAATGAGATTCCAATGGGTTGGGGTACATATCCGATTCGTCCTCGTGAGGGCGCTCGGTAAGGCATTTAAAATCCTTTTCGATGGAAATATCCAGGGTTCCGCCATTGGGTAAAGAGGCTTGGTTTTTTAGTTCTACCTTGTCGGAAGTGGCCCAATTATCCACCGTTTTGTTTGGTAGTGCCACTTGTAACGTGTTTTGCTTAAAACTTATTTCAAAGGCATTGCTTTTGAGCAGGATATAATGTAATGTTTGCCCGTTAGGAAAAGTAGTTTGCTCCTTTACCTGCCCTTGTTTTAATTGTGTTACTTCGGTTTGCGTGAGGCGCACTCGAATGGTGTTTCCTTTAATTCTGAGTTTCAATTGTTTGTAATTTAGCTGTTTAGGTATCCTCGCAAATGCCATGCGAGCTATCTATCCGGTGCTCTTCCGAATAAATATTAAAGCTACGATTTTTTACGAAGCCTACCATTGTAATTTGATGCTTTTTTGCCATTTGAACAGCCAGGCTTGATGGTGCACCGATGGCAGCTATAAAATTTATGCCTGCCCGGGCAGCTTTTTGAACTAATTCAAAACTAATGCGGCCGCTAAGCATTAATAGGTGGCTGTTGGCGGAGTTTTTTTCAAGTAGAAGGGCGCCAATCAGCTTGTCAACTGCATTGTGCCTTCCAACATCTTCGCGCAATTTAAGTAATTGGCCATTTGTGTTAAATAAACCGCAGGCATGTAGCCCACCGGTGTGTTCAAATACTTTTTGAGCCTGTTGTAGTAATGCCGGTAATTGGCACACAACCGAAGCTTTTACTTGCCAGGTGTTTATGGGCTGTTTTGGAATGACTGTTTTTAATGATTCGATAGATGTTTTTCCACACACCCCACAACTGGAGTTGGTATAAAAATGTTTAGAAAGCAGCCGGGTATCCAAGGGTATATCGGGCTGTAATTCTATTTTTAGTACATTTTCCTTTTCTTCGGGTTTAACATCGGGGCAGTATTCAAGGCTATTGATTTGATTGATATGTTCTATTATTCCTTCCGAAAAGAGGAACCCAACTGCAAGTTCTTTATCATGGCCCGGAGTGCGCATAGTTACCGATACATTTAGTTGTTCGCGTTGC
>JALWRJ010000467.1 GCA_026994125.1 Cyclobacteriaceae bacterium
GGCTTGCCCTCTATACTTGGTTTTTACAAGCTCGCAATGCTTAAAAAGGTGTTTTTGCTGTTCAAAATAATGCAGAAATTTTCCATCTTTTTTTCCCGAATTAGGATTGTAGATAAAGAGAAAACTACGCTGTTTTGTGGGCTTGGTCATTGAAATTTAGTTTTTTACCATGTAAGCAAGCCTGTGCACAAGCTAGCAGCCCTGGCTTACTTTTTACGCCCTCGGGCTTTTTTTGCAGGGGCATTTTTAGCTAGTTCAAGGCACTCTTCTAACGTTAGCGAGGCGGGTTCTTTATCTTTTGGAATTTTAACATTTTGTTTGCCTACCTTAATATAAGGGCCATATCGCCCATTTAACACCTGCACCTCCGGGTTTTCGTCAAAAGTTTTAATAAATTTCTCAGCATCGGCTTTCCGTTTTTGCTCAATCAATGCTATGGCGCGTTCGGCTGTAATGGTCATGGGGTCGTCTTCCTTATGCAACGACACAAACTTACCGTTATGCTTAACATAGGGGCCAAAGCGACCAATGGCCACAGTCATTTCCTGGCCTTCGTATTCGCCCAGGCTGCGTGGTAGTTTAAATAGCTCAAGTGCTTCTTCCAGGGTAATGGTTTCAATTAACTGTCCTTTACGCAGGCTGGCAAATTTAGGTTTTTCCCCTTCTTCGTCCTCTTCCAAAGCCTTGCCTAATTGCACTAATGGACCAAAACGACCGAGCCTGGCAATTACGGGTTTACCGGTGGCCGGATCGATACCTAATTCCCGGCTGCTGCCCACTTCTTTTCTATCTAATTTTTCGGTGGCTTCTACATGAGGGTGAAACTCCTTGTAAAAGTTTTTAATCATTTTGTCCCATTGCTTTCGGCCATGGGCTATCTCGTCAAAATCTTTTTCAACGGTGGCAGTAAACGAATAATCCAGTACCTCACCAAAATGCTCCACCAAAAAGTCGGTTACAATCATGCCCATATCGGTAGGAAAAAGTTTGTTTTTTTCTGCACCGGTAGTTTCGGTGCTGGTTTTGGAGGTTACTTTTTGGTTTTTTAATGCTACCACCTGGTAAGTTCGCTCATGCCCTTCGCGCGATTCTTTTTCAACATAGGCTCTTTTAATAATGGTAGAAATAGTTGGGGCATAAGTTGAGGGCCTTCCAATACCCATTTCCTCCAATTTTTTAACCAGGCTGGCTTCGGTATAGCGTGCCGGGTGCCGGCTAAAAGTTTCGCGTGCCAGCATGTCAATCAGGTGTAGGGTATCGCCTTGTTTAAGCGGAGGTAGCATAGTGTTTTGAGTGCCATTTCCATTTTCTTCGTCATCGGTACCTTCGATGTACACTTTTAAGAACCCTTCAAATTTTATCATTTCCCCATGACTTACCAATTGGTGCTGGCTGGTAGAAATGCCAATATGAGCCGTGGTTTTTTCGAGTTGGGCATCTGCCATTTGTGAGGCAATGGCTCGTTTCCAAATAAGTTCGTACAAGCGTGTTGCCCCGCGGTCGGTGCCTGTGCTGTGTACAGCAAAGTTGGTAGGCCGTATGGCTTCGTGAGCTTCCTGTGCTCCGGCTGCTTTGGTTTTAAAGGCTCGTGTTTGCACAAATTCACTGCCATAGGCTGTTTTAATTTCTGTGGTGGCTCCTTGTATGGCTTCTTGCGATAAGTTGGTGGAGTCGGTTCGCATATAGGTTATTTTACCGCTTTCGTACAGCTTTTGCGCTAAGGTCATGGTTTGCGAAACCGAAAATCCTAATTTTCGCGAAGCCTCTTGTTGTAGGGTAGAAGTAGTAAAGGGCGGGGCAGGTGTTTTTTTTGCCGGTTTGGTTTCCAGCTTAGCAATGGCAAAATCTGCTCCGTTGCAATCATGCAAAAACTGCTCAGCTTCTTTTTGGGTTTCAAAGCGTTTGGGAAGTTCTGCTTTAAACGATTTACTGCCGGCTTTAAATTGCGCAGTTACTTTAAAATTAACAACCGGCTTAAAATTTTCGATTTCACGTTCGCGTTCTACCACCAAACGTACGGCCACCGATTGCACCCTGCCAGCTGATAGGCCTCGCTTTATTTTTTTCCACAAAATGGGCGAAAGCTCAAAACCCACCAGCCTGTCGAGCACCCGCCTGGCTTGCTGGGCATTCACCAGGTCTATATCTATGGTGCGGGGCGATTGCATGGCTTTTTGTATAGCCGATTTGGTGATTTCCCTAAACACAATACGCTGGGTTGTTTTTTCATCCAGTTCCAATGCTTGCGCCAAATGCCAGGCAATCGCTTCTCCTTCACGGTCATCATCACTGGCCAGGTAAACCTCAGGAGCCGGCTTGGCAAGTTTCTTTAAGTTTTTTATAACCTCTTTCTTGTCTTTGCTGATTTCGTAAGTAGGTGTAAAATTATTTTCGATATCAATGGCATTATTACCCTTGGGTAAATCGCGTACATGGCCAAAACTGGAGGCAACCACGTAATCACTACCCAGGTAGTTTTCAATGGTTTTAGCTTTGGCAGGAGACTCAACAATGACAAGTTTTTTAGACATAATAGAGGGTTGCTAACTTTTAAAGATGCCAAATATCTATAAATTTTATAAAAAAGTAATTCTAAAATAAGTATTCGGTTAGCAATTCTTATATTTATCGCCTGTAAATCGATTAAACCATGACTAAAAAACTAATTTTAGTACGGCATGCCAAAACAGAAGAAGGCTCGGCTGCCTTACCTGATTTTGAACGCAAGCTAACCGACCGGGGTATGCTGGATGCTACCCAACTGGGTAAACACCTGGCCGGGCAAGGCTATCGGCCAAATCAGCTATTGAGTAGTGACGCTTACCGCGCCTTAACTACGGCTGAACTAATAGCTTCGCAGTTGAGTTATGAGGTAAGTAAAATATTTAAAAACCATGAAATTTACCAGGCATCGGTACGTACTTTATTACAATTGGTTAACGATTTAAAAGATGAATGGGAAATGGTTATGATTGTGGGGCATAACCCTACGGTAACCTATTTATCGGAGTACCTTACCGGAAACGAAATTGGCCATATGCCTACCGGTAGTTGTACAATTCTTACTTTTGATGCATCTTCGTGGTTAGAAATTGCCCAGGGTACCGGTGTGTTAGAAGAATTTGTTATCGCTAAAAATCTATATAATTGATGGCTAACCTTGTTTGTTTGAAACAAAGTGTTACAAGTACTTTGTTATTTTTTAGTATGCTTTTGTGTATAGGGAAGGCGGCTTATGCCCAACACCCTGAAGCAGAGGTGTTTTATTACGGAGCTTTAAAAAACTTTATGCAAAAAGCCGATGTTTCGGCCAAAGTAAAGTTAGATACCCTGCAAAGCATACCCCATTTATATGCGCTGGGTGCCATGGAAGGCTTACAAGGCGAAGTGCAAATTTTTGATGGGCACGCCTACCATTCGGTTAAAGACGGAACCCGTGTACGTATAGATACCAGTTTTGCTCAAAAAGCCAGTTTGTTGGTGGCTGCCCCGGTAAGCAACTGGCAGTCGGTTGCCTTGCCCGATAGTGTGCAAACTTACCAGCAATTAGAGCAGTTTATTAAACAATTAATTGCAAATACACACTTAGCAGACACCCCTTTTCCTTTTAAGATTACCGGTACTGTAAAGTTACTTAATTGGCATGTAATTGATTGGGCCGAAGGGGATAGTGTGCACACGCATCAAAAACACAAAACAGCCGGACTTACCGGAACAATTGCACAAACCCGGGTAAACATTATTGGGTTTTATTCTACGAAACACAAAGGCATATTTACGCATCAAACCTCTGCTATGCACCTGCATTTTAGTACGCAGGATGGTGTATTGGCCGGCCATATTGATGATGTGCAATTGGGCAATGGCATGGAGATGAGTTTGCCTGATACTTCCATATTTATGAAAATTCATAATGCGGTGGTAGCGTATGCCAACTGGATTTGGGGAACACCTTTGTTAATCCTGCTCATGGGTGGTGGGTTGTTTTTTGTGGTTTATTCACGATTTATTCCATACCGGTATTTTTGGCATGCCATTAATGTGTTGCGTGGAAAATACGATACACCGGGCGAAGAAGGCGAAATAAACCACTATGAAGCCTTATCTACTGCCTTAGCGGCTACGGTAGGTATGGGCAATGTATCCGGTGTGGCGGTGGCCATTACCATGGGTGGCCCCGGGGCCATTTTTTGGATGTGGATGAGTGCCATTGTGGGCATGGTTACTAAGTATTTTACCATTACCCTGGCAGTAATGTACCGTGGAAAGGATGACAGCGGAACTCCTCAAGGTGGCCCCATGTATGTTATACAAGAAGGGATGGGTAAAAAATGGAGGCCTTTAGGTGTGTTTTTTAGCTTAACGGCCATGGTGGGTGTGTTGCCTATTTTTCAAGCCAACCAACTAACCAAGGTTATTAGAGATGTGGTGTTGGTGCCTAATCATTGGGATCAGGGAGCCACCTCCAATTGGATCATTGGTGTTAGTTTAATGGCAATTGTGGCCTTTGTAATTTTTGGAGGTATAAAACGAATAGCTCAAATTGCCGGTAAACTGGTGCCTTTAATGGTGGTAGTTTATTTTTTATCAGTATTTTACATAATACTAACCAATTGGGCAGTGGTACCCAAATCTATGTGGCTTATACTAACAGATGCATTTACGGCAAAATCGGTATTGGGTGGAGCCGTAGGAACCATCATTATTATTGGTGCTAAGCGCGCTGCTTTTTCGAACGAGGCCGGCATTGGTACAGCGCCTATGGTGCAAGGGCAGGCTAAAACTAACGAACCGGTACGCGAAGGGCTGGTTGGCATGCTGGGGCCGGCCATTGATACCCTGGTGGTGTGTACTTTAACTGCTTTGGCCATTATAGTAACTGGTGCCTGGCAAGAGCAAGGAGTTGATGGTATTACCGTTACGGTGCATGCTTTTAATACGGCTATTCCGTATATTGGTAGCTACCTGCTTTTTTTAGCGGTACTCATTTTTGCCATTACTTCTTTGTTTTCGTTATCGTATTATGGCGAAAAAAGTTTGGCATTTTTAATAGGTACCCATAAAGCGCATTTGTACCGGGTAGTGTATGTGCTAAGTATAGTGTTGGGGGCGGTGGCTTCATTAAATTTTATTATTAATGTAATAGATTCGTTTTATGCCATGATGGCCATTCCTACCATGATTTCGGCCTTGTGGCTGGCACCCAAAGTTATGCAGGAAACCAAGCGATATTTTGCTAAAATGAAAGACGAAGGAAAACTGTAGGTGTACTGTTAGTAGCACTTACCTCCAAGGAGGTGGACTATGGCATTAAATTTAAATCTTTGGTTATAGCAGGCAAAAAAAAAGCCTGCCTTTGGGCAAGCTTTTGGTAACGACTTGGCGTGTAAGTTATTCCACACTTACATTTATAGCATTCAATCCTTTGGGGCTTTCTTCTACTTCGTAGCTTACTTTGTCGCCCTCATTAATTTCAACATCTAAATCGTTTTTGTGTACAAACACATCCTTGCTTCCATCATCCGGAGTGATGAAGCCAAATCCTTTAACATTATTAAAGAATTTTACTGTTCCTTTATTCATTTTACTAATTATAAGTTATTAATGGTACCAAAGTTACGCTTTTATGGTAAATAAAAGAGTTTATCAGCGATATTTCGTAGATATTTTACTCGGCAAAGTCGGGGTTGGTTAAAAAATCTTTGTCCGAGAGGGTAAGTAAAAAGGCTTTTAATGCTTGTTTTTCGGTGGTTGTTAGTTGTACTCCACCTTGCGAAAGTTTTTTCATAAGTGGGTCAACCGTGATTGTTTTTTGCAGGCCATGGCTGTAAAAATCAATCACTTCGTCTAAGGTGCTAAACCTGCCATCGTGCATGTAAGGTGCGGTGTACTCAATGTTTCGTAAGGTGGATGATTTAAACTTGCCATAATCTAATGAATCGCCTGTATATGTAAAATAACCCGGGTCGGGCAGGCTATCTAATGCATTGTTGTGCATAAGGTTATCGCTAAATAAAACCGAACCATGGCAATGAAAACAATCTCCCTTTTCGGTAAAGAAAAGTTCCATGCCTTGCTGTTCTAACGGTGTAAACACTTCTTCGCCTCGTTGCACTTTATCAAACTTAGAATTGCCAGAAATTAAGGTTCTCAAAAATTGCGAAATGGCTTTTTCAACTTCAACATAGGTTATGTTATCTACGTTAAAAGCTTGTTTAAATAAGGTGGGATATTCGGGGTGGTTATTCAGGTTATCTAAATCGGTTTCAAAAAAGTCTTCTACTTCAAACGCAATAATATCCTCTACACTTCCTTGTACACGCCCATCCCAGAGCCAATTGTGGTTCCAACCTAAGTTTACATGAGGTAAAACATTGGGTTGCGAAGAAAATGACTTGGCTTGTATATGGCAACTGGCACAGGCTTGTTGGCGGCTTTTGTGCAAAATAGGGTCGTAATATAATTTTTTACCTAAAGCTACGCCTTCCTTAGTTAATGGGTTGTCTTCAGGAATAGCCATAGCTGGAAAGCCCCTGGGTATGTTTAGGGTGTAGGGGGCTGGTGTATAAGCGGGTTCTTCGTTGGGTTGGCACCCAGCGAGAAGCACCCAGAGAACACTATAGTTAAAGAAATATTTCAATCTACAGGGGCGGGAAATATCACACTAAAAACATCTGCACCATTTTGCTGGGCGGTAGCTTGGGCATTGGGGTTGTTCATAATGGCAGGGCCCCAATAGTCAAAATCCCATTCGGTAGGGTTTTTAAACCAATTGGCAATATCCATCTGTATTACCATGGTTAAGCTATCAGTTGCTATTTTTGGGTTGTTAAGTACGTGGTTTACATGTACTTCGTAGGCAGTTTTATTAAGCCCTCCGGTATGAAAATTGTAAAACCCTGTTGCTTGTTTACTTTTATATTCACCTTCTAATTTCATAAAATGATACCCACCACCTAACACATCGGGCCATGCCATTTCTCTGTCCAAATCAATTCCTAAACTAGCGGTAATGTTATTTTCGGGCACTAACCCCAACACAAAAGAAACCGAAGAGTATGTGCCCACAGGTATGCTTTGCGAGAGGGTGTAATCCAAGCTGTTGTTATCATTTATATCTACAAAATGCACATCCGGTAGGGTAGTTGCTACGCCCTTGTTGTCGGTAAACCTAATGCGCGAAATAATATATTTTACTGTTTTAATACTGTATTGTTGCCCCAGGGCATTGGTGTAACTAAGGCTATTTAATTGCACAGGGGCTCCATCTATCACATGCTTAAACGATATAGATACGGTAGCCGGAGGGGGAGGTACACTGGTTGAGGTGCAGCTTGTTTGTAAGGCTATGGCAATAATGGATAAAAAAAGTAATTTTCTCATAGCAAAAAAATGTTTACTGATGTTGTTACTACAAACGTAATTTGTTAAGATTTGTTTTACCATGATGCACATCACAAAAACAATTATACATCTACCTTAAAAACGTGCTTTATTAGTACTCCTATGCCAAACGATATAACGGCCACCGTTAGTGAAATGATGGCCATTTCTAAAAATCGTTTTTTGAATGAGATGGCTTTGGCAACGGAAATGTAGTAGGTGTATAAGGCTATAATTACAATGGTTACGCCCAGCATAATGCCCAGGGCCCAATAAGAGTTTTGTAATAAAAAATAGGGCAACACCAAAAATACCACCGTTAAAATATAGGCCGATCCAGTATAGATGGCCGAGGTTATCGGGTTGGTGTCGTCATGGTCTTCTTCGCGAGAGGCCAAATAGCCCGAAGCGGCCATGGAAAGTGAGGCAGCAACCCCCATTACTAACCCGGTGGTTCCAATAATTAAATTGTTGGCAAAGGCAAAGGTAAGGCCGGCCAGGGTTCCGGTAAATTCTACCAGGGCATCGTTTAAGCCTAGCACAACAGCACCTGCATAATTTAACCGTTCATCATTTAATATGCTAATTAGTTTTTGCTCGTGCTCTTCTTCATCTTGTTGAATACGCAAGGCTTCGGGGTAGGTTTGGCTAACCTCAGCATAAAATTTGGTAGCATCTACTTCGCCTTTTTCCATGAGGCGCAAAGCAAACGAAAGCCCAAAAATGTTTGCCAATTGCTTAAATTTAGCAATTCTCCGCTGGTTTGGCTTAGCTGATTTACCGGTAATTTTTTCCCAAAAATGGTAGTGCTCCAGTTCTTGCTGTGCTATTTCGTTAAGTATTTTGGTGTTTTTGGCATCGTTCGAAAGCCGGGCTAGTTCCTGGTATATGGCGTGCTCGGTAATTTCGTGCTGTTGTTGTTTATATATATGGTGCATGCCTGCTAAATTAAAACAATTTTGGGTTTATTGTTTAAGCTTTTACCTGCTCGCAGGTATAAGGCAATTTTACTTCAAACAAAGAGCCTGTGCCTTCTTCTGATTCAAAATAAAGGCTTCCATTTATTCGCTCAACGGCAGTTTTTAAAATATATAGCCCTAATCCCGAACCTTGGACGGTATCGTTAGCCCTAAAAAACATATCAAATATGTTTTCTTTAAAATTGTCTGCTATACCAATACCATTATCTTCTACTTTTATGCATAAATGGGGGGTGTTTGTTTGCTTAACAATACTAATTTTTACAAATGGTTTTTTGTTTGGGTCAGCATATTTAATCGCATTTTCTATTAAATTTTGCAAAATACTATTAATAGAGCTTTGATCTGACCTGAAATCGAGCCCTTTTTCGATATGTATGTCGAAATTGATTTTAGGATAGTTGCTTAAGTAGTTAAACGAACGGATACATTCCGAAATATTTTTTTGAAAATTGATAGGTGTATGTTGTGTGTGCGATTCTTTAAGCCTTGTGAGGTCGATAAAATCTAAAATGATGCTTTCCAATCGTTTTATTTGTTCGTGGTACATGTTTAGGTATTGAAGCGCATTTTTATCTTTAATATCTAAACTTGCCACATGGTGCAGTCCTAGTAACGATGAGATGGGGCCTCGCAAATCGTGCGATACTTTGTAAACAAAATTGTCTAACTCTTTGTTCTTTTTTTCAATTTCTTCGGTTTTTTCTTTTTGCCATCTGGCTTCCTTTTCAAGGCTTTCAATTTTAGAGAGCGATTGTACACTTTTTAACACATGAGCCACATCTCTTTTTTGTACAAGTTCTTTATACTTAACATGCAACTCTAGGTAGGTGAGTGCTTTTTCTGTTTCGTTTTTGCTTTTTGCTATTTCATAAAGCGAGTTGTAGGCTTTGTAGATTACTAAATTGTGACGTGTTTTGTTGGCCAGCCTGGTGCAATCTAACAGGTGTTGCTCGGCTAGTTTGGTGTTGCCAGTTTTAAGGTACATATTGCCCAATTTATTGAGCGTCATTATTTCGCCTACATGTTCGTTTAGTTGTTGGTGGATGTTCAGGCTTTTTGAATGATGGGCTTCAGCCTCATTTATTTTTGCTGCATAATCAAGCACTTTTGCTTTGCCAAAATAGGCAAAAGCCAAGCCCCTTAAATCATTGGTTTGTTGCTTTAGTTTAATACTTTGCTCAATGAGTTCGGTAGCTTTTTCAACATTTTTTTCTTTTAAAAATAGGCCTGATAAGGGGTTGAGTGCATTAGATATGCCATCCAAATCATCTATTAATTTACATATTTCAATACTTTTTAGGTATGTTTTTTTTGCTTGTTCATAGTCTTTAAAAAATTCATAAATAGCCCCTATGCTTTTTAGCGTTCTACCTTGATGTAGGGTATCGCCTAATTCTTTGTAGAGGTAATACGCTTTTAGCAAATACTTTAACCCCTGGTGGTAATCATCAGTTTTGTAGTGTATGCTACCAATGGTATTATAATTAAAAGCCAGTCCTTTTTTATCTTTTACAGCTTCAAAATAAGCGTTAGAAGCCTTTAAAAATGGAGCCGCCTCCTGGTGCCTGGTTACAATCATATAAAAAAAGGCGATGTAGGCATTTGCGTATGCTTCGCCATTTTTGTAATTTATTTTTTTTGCTTCCTCTAATGCCTTTTTTGCTTCCTCTATCGAACACGATATATCGCTCACTCTTTTTTTTAAAGCGGTAGCTAAAAGTACATCTATTTTAGTGTGTGCCGTTGTGTTGGTTAATTTTTTCAATAGCAAAGGTTCTATATTTACGGGGTAAATATAGAACAACGAAACTTATTCTGGCGTTTAAATTCGGATTTAACCAAAAATTAACATGCTACCCGTTATTTCTGTATTTCAACGCCTTTCCAAAAGGCAATATAGCCCTTAATGCCTTTAGCCAAATCAGAAACTTCGGGATAGTACCAGGCAGCATCTGGATTTGTGGCTCAAGTACCAATGGTTTAATTCTGAGGATTACTTTATACACTTAAATAAAACACCTGCTGGACTGGTTTTATTGAAGTTTAACCAATCTTGTAGCCATGAATAGTCAATTTTATTTTTTTTATACGAAGCCAATAATTTTTGGTAGTAATTTTCATAGCCTTTTGATAGGTTTTTTATTTCGATTTTCTTAAATCCTGCTTTCTTTAAGCCAAGTAAATATGCATCCGAATTTAAATTAATATGTGATTTATAGCCTGCTTTAATATTTATTTTGTCAAATTCCTTTTTTTGTTTTTCCTCGCATCCTATGTAAGGAACCCAATGATTAAAGATGAAAATTCCATCTTTTTTTAGGCCTAAAAAAAAATTATCAAACAAGACCTGTCTTTTATAAGATCCAAGCGCATCAGGATCTTGTCCAAATATTAAATCGTATTTATTCCTCTCAATTTTGTAGTTATATAAATCAATTGATTTATACTCAATAGTTGATGGGTAGTTGTTTTTTGCAAAAGATATGGAGCTTTTATTCTTGTCAATCCCAGTCCCTTTTATGCCAAATTTTTCATAGAGCCAATTTAAAGTTGCTCCTTCACCGCAACAGATATCTAAAACATATGAATTTTTGTTTAGCCTTAGTTTACCTAATGTGTTTTTAGTGAATTTCCATCCTCCCATGTGAATTTGGTCTTTGTCTTCATCCAACCAACCACACTTCAATAGATTAAAATAGTCATCATTGTATTCTTGATTTACTGTATTTTTTCTGCCCATCCAATATTTAATATGTTAGCAATATAAATTAAACTTTTCCAATAAGTAATTCCTTCTTCATTAATATCTTGTGTTATAATAGGATGTCCTGCATTAATAATACGGATTAGTGTAACTCCAATACTGTCTGTTATTATTTCTAAGTCGTTTAACTTGTTTTTTTTGTATAGTGTTCCTAACCAGTCTATCCAGTTTAGCATTTGTCTAATTTCCTTCTCATGTTCAAAAATTAATTCCTTGTTTATTATATTGCCTTTCTTATCGACAACTTTATCTAAAACATCACTCCAGCCACCTTCCCATCTTTTTCGAAAACTATCGGTTAGTGATAAAAAAAGTTGAATGTTCTGAGACTCCTTCCATTTTTTTACATTAAAATATACTCCATAAAATCCTAGAAGTAAACCGATTGTTTGAGCCAAATTTGCACCGACTGCTATTATTTCTAAATTCTGATTCATGTAATTCTAAATTTCTGTATTAAATTGATTTTCTTTAAAATTTAGAAAATCAAACCTACACACTCAAAAACTTAATTTCAAAAAAATCAGTGCAAACTTTAAAATATATAAGTTACTAACAAATAATAATGGAACATACTGCCTGCCATCACAAATAAATGCCAAATAAAATGCCCGTATATTATGCGACTATCGAGGGCATAAAACAGAATGCCTACCGTATAAGCCAACCCGCTAAAACCAAGTAGCCACAAGGCTTGTAGCGGCATAGCGGCTTTAAGTACATCAAACTTAATGATAATCGACCAACCCATTAAGGCGTAAATAGCGGTTGATAACCCTTTAAACCGGCCTGCATAAAAAAGTTTTAATCCAATACCAATACCTGCCATAGTCCACTGGCCTATAAAAAATGGCCACCCAATGTTGGAGGGAAATGCCATGAGCAATACAGGGGTGTACGAGCCGGCAATCAATAAAAATATTCCACTGTGATCCAGGACTTTAAAGAATCGTTTGGTTTTTGGATTAGTTGAAATATGATATAGTGCAGACACACTGTATAAAAATATGAGGCTACCGCCAAAGATCCAGGCACTATTCAGGGCATAGGGTTTGGGATGTGCCAGGCTTAATTGTACCAGGTAAACGAGTCCGGCCATAAATAAGAGGGCTGTTAGTCCGTGCGAATAGGCATTTAATTGCTCTTCGAAATGGGTTTGTGGCCTTTTGTGCTTGTGCATGAATCAGAAGGGGTTAATTTGCAAAATTAACTTATTTTTTTTGCCAACTATATACCAACAAAAAAGCCCCATATTTAGCAAAACAGGGGCTTTTTGTATAAATTAAAGTGATCGCGAAAGGATTCGAACCTTTGACCGTCTGCTTAGAAGGCAGATGCTCT
>JALWRJ010000468.1 GCA_026994125.1 Cyclobacteriaceae bacterium
ATAAATCAGCGTGTTATCTCCAATGTGGCAATCATCTCCAATATAGGTGTTGGGGTAAATTTTTACATTATTTCCAATGGTTACATTATGGCCAATATAGGAAAAGGCGCCTCGGTAAATATGGCTACCTATGGTGGCGTTTTTACCTACAAAACAAGGATCTTCAATGCCCGATTTGCTAAAGCTAACTGCTTTGTGGTACTCTTCTAACAGGGCTGTAAATGCAGCGTAAGGGTCTTCTACTTTAATTAAAGTAGTAGAAAGCTCTTTTTCAGGCGTAAAATCGTTTTTAACCATTACAGCACCGGCTCGGGTGGTGTAAATATGAGGTTCGTACTTTGGGTTGGCTAAAAAGGTAAGCTGGTGGGCTTCGGCATCTTGTATTTTGCCTAATCCCGATATTTTAAGGGTTGCATTACCTACAATGGTGCCATTTAGTAAGGCGGCTATTTGTTGTACACTAAATTCCATGTATTCAAGTTAATTTGCGGGCAAAGTTAAATCATTGGGCCAGCATAGGTAGTATTTAGTTACTATTTTGCTCATGGCTTTTATATTGGGTAAATCGGCTGTTTTCTCAATATCCACCACTTGGCCATCTTTTTTTAATAATCTTATTTTTTGGTTGTGTGCCATGTAGGCTGCATTCGAAATAGAACCGCTGCTAATGTAATAGGGGAGGTCTGCGCGTTTTATTCCTTGGGTTAGTAAGCGTTGGCTAAGCTCTTCGTGTTGCTCGTTAAACGGATGGTTGCCCAGTTTTATTTTGTATAACCTGCGGTTAAGTAAGTTCGTGCACAGGTAGGCCATTACCTTATCGTTAGCGGTACTCCATTGTTTAACGGCCGCCCATACATCGTAATCGTCTAAGCTAGTAAATTTAGCCAATACATTTTCTTGTGTTAATTCTTTTTCGTTCACTTGGTTATGCACAAAATAATCTAAACCGCCAGCAGGGGGTAAGGATGCCCCGCTTTTAGCTAGTTGTTTGGCTCGTTTTAAAATATTTTTAAGCATCTCGTCTGCGGCAATGCCTGTTTTATGCAGGTACACCTGCCAGTACATAAGTCTGCGTGCGCTTAAAAAATTTTCTACACTGTAAATGCCTTTTTCTTCCACTACCATTTGCTCATCCACCACGTCAAATAATTTTATAATACGGTCGGCTCCTATGCTGCCTTCCGATACCCCGGTAAAAAAACTATCTCTTTTGAGGTAGTCCAGCCGGTCTATATCCAATTGGCTCGAAACTAACTGATGAAAAAAGGGACGAGGGTAGGTATTGGTAAAAATGTGAATAGCCATATCCAACCGGTTATCAAATTTTTTAGTAAGCACCTCCATCATGCGCAACGAAACAATTTCGTGGCTTACTCCGTTTAGCAAACTATGCTCCAGGGTGTGCGAAAAAGGACCATGGCCTACATCGTGCAACAAAATGGCTATGAGCGAAGCTTCATATTCCTGGTTGGTAATGTTGTGGCCTTTTTCGCGCAGGTTGTCTAACGCACGGCTCATTAAATGCATGGCTCCCAGCGCATGATGAAACCGGGTGTGGTTAGCTCCCGGATATACATAATCGGCCAGGCCGGTTTGTTTTATTCTACGAAGCCGCTGAAACTCAGATGTTTCAATGATATCATAAATTAAATCGCTTACAATGCTAATAAAGCCGTAAATGGGGTCGTTAAAAATCTTTTTTTTATTTAGCATGCGGCTTTGGGTTGGCTATTTCTTGTTCTTGCTATGTTTTATTTTCAATACAGCAAACTTAAATCAAACAGTTGTAATATCACATTGCAAAGGCAGGATAAACTTATGGTTCTGGTTTTTGCAATGGGCAATGGCTGTGTGGGTGTGGTTAGTTTGTAACTTAACGTTTAGGTTTACTAAAAATATTTTAATAAATGGCACGCTTTTAGGCTTAGATTTCGTTATTGTTATTACCTTTCCATAAACAAAAAAATATGCACGCATACAAAATACTTTGGGCCGATGATGAAATTGATTTGCTACGGCCTCATATTCTGTTTTTAGAAAACAAAGGCTACGAAGTAACGCCTGTAAACAGTGGTTCCGATGCCGTTGAGATTTGTGAAAAGCAGTATTTTGACGTGGTGTTTTTAGATGAAAATATGCCGGGCATGACCGGCCTGGAAGCGCTCAAGGAAATAAAACAACGGCTGCCCAATTTGCCGGTAGTTATGATTACCAAAAGCGAAGAAGAAACAATTATGGAGGAAGCCATTGGCAGCCAAATATCGGATTACCTCATTAAACCACTTAATCCTAACCAAATACTGTTATCGGTAAAGAAAATTTTAGAAAATAAACGTCTGGTATCGGAGCATACCAATATGGGGTATCAGCAGGATTTTAGAGATATTTCTATGGCACTAAACGATTACCTCGATTTTGAGGAGTGGGCCGAAGTTTATAAAAAAATTACCAATTGGGAACTTGCTTTTGATAAGCAGGAAGAAGCCGATATGCAGGATGTGCTGGACACCCAAAAAGTAGAAGCCAATAATTATTTTGCTTCGTTTATTGAAGATAATTACCAGGATTGGCTACAACACCCCGAGGAAGCCCCTTTGATGTCGCATCAGCTAATGCGAGCCAAAGTTTTTCCGCAGTTGGGCAAAGAAAAACCCGTGTTTTTTTTGGTTATCGATAACCTGCGCTACGACCAGTGGCTTATATTAAAACCTTTGGTGTTGGAGTACTTTAATATGTTGGAGGAAACTTCGTATTATTCTATTTTGCCTACCACCACCGCGTATGCCCGTAATGCTATTTTTTCGGGATTGCTGCCCTTAGAAATGGCCAATAAATTGCCCGATTATTGGGTGGGCGAAGATAAAGAAGAAGGCAAGAACAATTTTGAAGACAAATTTTTAGCCTACCAACTAAAACAAGCCGGGCTTTCGGTTAAATGGAGTTACCACAAAATTATTCATACCAACCAGGGCAAAAACCTGGTAGATTCCATTAATAGCCTAATGCAAAACGACCTAAATGTGATTGTATATAATTTTGTGGACATGCTGTCGCACGCTCGTACCGACATGGCTATGGTTAAAGAACTAGCTCCTGACGAATCGGCCTACCGTTCGCTTACCAGTTCGTGGTTTAGCCATTCGCCCTTACTGGAAGCTCTTAAAAAAATAAGCCAGCATGAGGCT
>JALWRJ010000469.1 GCA_026994125.1 Cyclobacteriaceae bacterium
TAAAACTGCTACTGTGGTAGCTACCATGATATGGTATTTTTTAGAAGGCGTAAATCTGCGCAAAGGCGAATCGCCCCATAACAAAGAAAATTACCTTAAATATGTAGTAGAAATGCATGGCGACCATCCGGCCTCCATTGTTTTTTATAAAAGTATCCTCACCGAGCGGTGGTGGATGGAAATTCCACAAGAAAACAGTACTAACTCGTTGCTGGGGCGTAACGGCCTGGCTCCTTGCAGCTATGCTGATTACGAAACTGCCACTAAAGGCGAGGTGCCTACCCGGTACATTCAAATGGTAAACCGATTGGGCTAATGTTTTGTTTACTATTTTAGCAACCTTTATTGTATATATTCGTTCGTACTTGTTAATCAACTCTTAAATCCCATTTAATGAAAACATTTTTAGCCCTGTTAAGTTTGGTGTGTGTGGTTGCTTCCTGCACACCCGAACCCACCGCACAAGAAATACTACAAAATTCAATTGAAGCCCATGGAGGGCAAAAAGTTTACAATGCTCATGTAGCATTTAATTTTAGAGATAAGCATTACGATGGTAAGTACTCCGAGGGACGCTATGAGCTAAAACGTATTTTTAAGGATTCATTAAACAACACCATAACCGATGTATTAACAAATGATGGGTTTAAAAGATTTGCAAACGACAGCTTGGTAAACCTAACGGAAGAATGGAGCGGAAAATATGCCAATTCCGTAAACTCGGTTTTCTATTTTTTCAGATTACCCTTTAACCTAACCGACCCCGCTGTAATTTTAAGCTACCAGGGCAAAGGGAAAATAGATGGCCAAACTTATTATAAATTAAAAGTGGCTTTTAGCCAGGAAGGTGGAGGCGAAGACTTTACCGATAAATTTATTTATTGGATACATGAAGACAGCTATACCCTGGATTACCTGGCTTACGAATACGCTACCAATGGCGGTGGAAAAAGGTTTAGAAAGGCCATTAACCAACGTAAGGTAAACGGCTGGTTAATAAATGATTACATTAATTACAAACCCAAAGACCTAGGCATTGATATTAGCAATTACGATACGTATTTTGCAAAAGATGGCTTTAAAAAACTATCAGAAATTATCAATGAACAGGTGGAAGTAAACTATTAATTTGCTCATTTTACAAAGATTACATATCCAGTGGCCTACCTGGAGTTGGCCTTAGCCATCTCCAGTGCTTCCACAATTGCATCATAATTTAGGGTGTTCCAGGAGTCAGGTTCCGTAAAGCCCGCCATCACTTTATCCATAATCTGTTTTTGAAGGCTTCCGGTTTCCATGGCTTCAGCATACGAAATATCTTCGTTAAAAGTAACCATGCTATACTGTGGAATCCATTTATCAGGAAAACGCTCGTGCAACTCAGCCTCTATTTTTTTTCGAATTAAAAACTGTTTATCCGCTACCCTATCACGCATTTCAACAAAATTTTCGATGGCTAAATCGGCAATGGCATTGGCATTGGTGGGGCGATAACTATTAAATTCGGCAAATGCGTGCTCCCAGTTATCCGGGTGTTTCTGTAGTATTTTGTTAAGTTCAAAACAATCTTCAAAGCCGCAATTCATGCCTTGCCCATAAAACGGCACCACCGCATGAGCCGCATCGCCCAGTAACATGGTTTGGTTTTTTACCCAAGGGTTACATTTTACCGTAACCAACGAGGCGGCCGGGTGGGCATTAAAATCATCTAGTAAGGTGGGCATGTGCGGCAGCACATCAGGAAAAACCTCTTTAAAAAAGGCCATTACCCGGGCATCGGAATGTAACGAAGCAAACGAATGCCCCTGCCCCTCGAAAGGCAAAAACAAGGTTACCGTAAAGCTGGCATCTAAATTGGGCAAGGCTATTAGCATGTACTCGCCCCGGGGCCAAATATGGAGCGCATTTTTATCGATGGCAAAACCACCCGTAGCAGTGGGTGGTATGACTAACTCTTTGTAGCCGTGGGGTATATAACTTTGGCAGTAGTTAAACCGGTCTGTTTTCTGCATCGCAGCTCGCACAGCCGAAAAGGCTCCATCGGTACCAAAAATATAATCTGAACGAACGGTTTGTGTGTTTCCTTTATGCTCCCAGGTAAAGCTGGTGCCCGCTAAATCTACCTCTACACATTTATGTTCAAATTTAAACTGCGCCCCAAGTGCTTCAGCTTTATTCATCAGCAAGGCATTTAGCCCGCCTCGCGAAATAGAATTAATGGCCTGCCCTGCTTTGCCATAGGGCTGAAAAGTAAGGTTTCCCTGTACATCGTGCATCATTCTACCCTTCATTGGGATTATCATTTTTTCGAGCTCGGCTTGCAAGCCAACTTCTTTTAAAGGCTGCCAGCCCCGGTTGCTCAAGGCCAGGTTTATCGATTTACCGGCCGACAGGGTTGAATTTCTCAAATCGGGTCTGCGCTCAAACACAGTTACCTGGTGGCCTTGCCTACGTAAATAGATGGCCCAAAGCGAGCCTACCAGGCCCGCACCTATAATCGAAATTTGTTTAGTTTGCATGGGTTATTGCTTTTCGTAAAATATGCGCAAATTGGTACACATCGGTAAAAGAATTATACAGGGGTACCGGAGCCACTCGAATAACCCCGGGTTGGTTTTGCTCCGGAATATGGCTTAGGTTAGGCTCGCGCCAATCGGCCACCACACCCGCCTCTGAAATAGCATCGAACACTGCTTTGCCCATTCCGTTAACCAACGAAATAGAAAGCTGGGCTCCTCTGGCCTCCTCTGGTGTTAGCAGGCTTATTTCTTTTTCTGTAAATAGTTCCTCAAGCAAAAAAGCTAAATAGGCTGTTAGTTTCAACGATTTTTGCCGCATGGCCTTAAAGCCTGCTTTTTCAACCACCGAAAGCGAAGCCAGTAAAGCAGCGGTACTAAGCACATTGGCATTACTTAGTTGCCAGCCATCTACCCCAAACATAGGCTTAAATCCCTTCTTCATTTTAAACCTTTCTTGCTCGTTATGGCCCCACCAGCCAGCAAATCGGGGTAAATCGGGGTTATCGGCATGGCGGCCATGCACATAGGCTCCTGCTACACTGCCCGGCCCGGAGTTTAAGTATTTGTAGTGGCACCATACGGCAAAATCTACTTCGTGGGTATGCAGGTTTAGTTCAATATTTCCGGCTGCATGGGCCAAATCAAAACCAACCAAAGCACCCAC
>JALWRJ010000470.1 GCA_026994125.1 Cyclobacteriaceae bacterium
CTCCCTTGCGACTTTCCTTTCTTTTGCCTCCCCACAACAAGAAAAACATCCACCGGCCGATTTACTACCTTATAAGGGCACTATTTATACTGTTGATTCGGCCAATAGCCAAGTAGAGGCTGTGGTGGTAGCTCAAGGTAAAATTTTATATGCCGGTTCACAAACCGAGGCATTAAAATATGTGGTTGATACTACCCAAAAAATAGATTTAAAAGGCCGCACCATGACACCCGGTTTTATCGAAAGCCATGGCCATTTAATGGGGTTGGGTTTTAATGAGCTTAACTTAAACCTGGCCGATGTTAAAAATTACGATGAACTGGTAATGCGGGTGGCTGCCGCAGTAGCCGGGGCGCAACCCGGTGAGTGGATTTTAGGCCGGGGCTGGCATCAGAGTAAATGGGATAAACTACCCGATGAAATGGTTAAGGGTTTTCAAACCCATAAAAAATTAAGCGAAGTTTCGCCTAACAATCCGGTGCTTTTGTACCATGCCAGTGGCCATGCGGCTTTTGCTAATGCTAAGGCCATGGAGTTAGCCGGAGTAAACCAACTTTCGGTAGAACAACTTACGGCCAACCTCGATGGTGGCGAAGTAATTAGAGATGAACAGGGTAACCCCACGGGCATATTTAGCGAGCGGGCGATGTCGCTTATTCAAAGCCATATTCCTAAGGATGCCTACAGCCAATACGAAAAAGCACTTGCGTTGGCCATTGCGGCTTGTCAGGCCAATGGCATTACCAGTTTTCACGATGCCGGTGTAGGCCAGGCCACCATCGATTTATACCAGCAGTTTAAAGAGAAAAATAAATTGGGGGTTCGTATATATGCCATGGTTTCGGGGCCTGACCGTGAGCTAACCCGCACCTGGCTGGCACGAGGCCCACAAATAGACTCTATTGATAACCTGCTCACTGTGAGGAGTATAAAACTTAATTGCGATGGTGCGTTGGGAAACCGTGGTGCTTGGCTGTTAGAAGATTACAGTGATATGCCGAGTGAACGAGGCATGGCTACGCTCCCCATGGAATATGTACTTGAAATAGCCCGCCAAGGGCTAAAAAATGGATTTCAGGTATGTGCACATGCCATTGGCGACCGGGCCAACCAGGAGGTGCTAAACCAATACGAGGCAGCCTTTAAAGAATTTCCTGAACTTACCAACCATCGCTTTCGAATAGAACATGCACAACATTTAGCTCCGCAGGATATCCCCCGGTTTGGGCAGTTGGGTGTTATAGCTGCCATGCAGGCGGTACACCTGAGCAGCGACCGCCCCTGGGCTATTGCCAGGTTGGGTAAAAAACGCATTACCGAAGGAGCCTATATGTGGCAAAGCCTGCTTAAAACTGGTGCTAAGGTAATTAATGGTACCGATGTACCGGTGGAACCCATTAACCCACTGGCCAGTTTTTATGCTGCGGTAACCCGGCAAACCTTGCAGCACACGCCTAAAGGGGGCTATGAGCCGGCCGAAAAGATGACACGTGAACAAGCTTTACGATCCTATACGATTGATGCTGCGTATGGTGAATTTGCTGAACGGGTAAAAGGATCTATTGAACCCGGTAAGCTGGCCGATTTTACCGTTTTTTCGCAGGATATTATGCAAATTCCTGCGGATAGCCTCTTAAATGTACATGTAGAAATGACCGTTTTGGGAGGAAAATTAGTGTACCAAAACAATAGAAAATAAGCGATGTGCTTTGTGTTTTTTTTGTTTATTCATAAGATGTTGAAGCCCGGCCTCGGATGTAACCAAGTATAGAAATACCTGACTTTTGAGTTACCAATTCTCATAGTACATTTGTGTTAAACAATCTGTAACCTATTGCCCATAAACTACACAAAATTATGAAAACGCTAACCTTAATGGGAATTGCATTATCCCTCTTATTCTTTACCATGTCGTGCAACCAATCAACCACCCAAAAAGAGCCAGACCAGGCTGATACAACACCAAAGAAAGTAAGCATGGAACAAAAATTAAACGAATACGCTTCGTTTGCACTTACCACCGATGTATCAAAATTAAGTGATAACCAGCGGAAAATGATTCCGATTTTAATAGAGGTAGCCCGAATTATGGATGAAATTTTTTGGCAGCAGGCCTATGGCTCTAAACAGCAGCTTTTGGCCGGTATTGAGGAGGGTGCTACTCGAAAATTTGCCGAAATTAACTATGGCCCGTGGGATAGACTACGCAATGATGAGCCTTTTATAGAGGGCATAGGGGCAAAGCCTTTGGGGGCTCAATATTACCCACTGGATATGACCAAAGAGGAATTTGAAGCCTTTGATAACAAAGATAAAACCAGTTTATATACCCTTATAAAACGTACAAAGGAAGGGGAGTTGTACACACAGTGGTACCATGAGGCCTATGCTGAGCAAGTACAAAAGGCTTCGGAGTTGTTGCTGCAAGCAGCTTCACTGGCCGAAGATGAAGGTTTTAAGAACTACCTGACTTTGCGTGCGCAGGCTTTGCTTACCGATGACTACCTGGCCAGCGACATGGCCTGGATGGATATGAAAAACAATACCATTGATTTTGTTGTAGGCCCTATTGAAAACTACGAGGACAAGCTCTATAATTACAAAGCTGCGCACGAAGCCTATGTGCTTGTAAAAGATGTGGCCTGGAGCAAAAAATTGGCACATTTCATTTCGTTCTTACCCGAATTGCAGGCCGGTTTGCCGGTACCGAAAGAATATAAAGCCGAAAAACCCGGAACTGACTCCGACCTAAATGCCTATGATGTGGTGTATTATGCCGGAGATTGCAACGCAGGCAGCAAAACCATTGCCATTAACCTGCCTAACGATGAACGTGTGCAACTGGAAAAGGGCACCCGAAGGCTACAGCTTAAAAATGCCATGCAGGCTAAATATGATAAAATTATGGTACCCATAGCCGGGTTGCTTATTGATGAAAGCCAGCGAAAACATGTAACCTTCGATGCATTTTTTGCCAATACCATGTTTCATGAAGTAGCCCACGGACTGGGAATTAAAAACACCATTACTGATAAAGGTTCGGTAAGGAAAGCACTTAAAGAGCATTTTTCGGCTCTGGAAGAAGGTAAAGCAGATATTTTAGGGTTGTATATGATTACACAGCTGCTTGAAAAAGGTGAGTTAGAAGGCGAAGCAATGGACTACTACACC
>JALWRJ010000471.1 GCA_026994125.1 Cyclobacteriaceae bacterium
TAATCCAACATCCATAATCCAACATCCATAATCCAACATCCATAATCCAACATCCATAATCCAACATCCATATTCCAACATCCATAATCCATAATCCATAATCCAACATCCATAATCCATAATCCAACATCCATAATCCATAATCCAACATCCATAATCCAACATTTCAATGAGTACTCAAACAAAAAAACTAAATTTCCTCGACCAATTCCTTACCCTTTGGATATTCCTGGCCATGGGTATTGGCGTGGGCATCGGCTATTTCTTTCCTTCATCTTCGGATATCATCAATTCATTTAGTAGCGGCTCGACCAATATCCCCATTGCTATCGGACTTATTTTAATGATGTACCCTCCATTGGCTAAAGTTAATTATAAACTACTGCCCAAAGTGTTTAAAAACATAAAAATACTTTCGGTTTCGCTCGTATTAAACTGGATTATTGGCCCTATTTTAATGACTTCCCTGGCGCTTATTTTCTTACACGATTACCCTGAGTATATGGTGGGTCTTATTTTAATTGGCCTGGCAAGATGTATTGCCATGGTGCTGGTGTGGAACGACCTGGCCGATGGAAGCAGCGAGTACGGTGCAGGCTTAGTGGCGCTTAACAGCATTTTCCAGGTGTTTGCATACAGCTTTTATGCGTGGGTATTTATAACTAAACTTCCACCTTTACTGGGCTACGAAGGTGCTATTGTAGATATCTCCATTGCTACCATAGCCAAAAGCGTAGCTATCTATTTAGGCATTCCGTTTGTAGCCGGTTTTTTAAGTAGAACCATTTTGGTAAAAGCCAAAGGCGAAACATGGTATAAAACCAAGTTTATCCCTACCATCTCACCAATGACACTCATTGCCTTACTATTTACCATTTTGGTAATGTTCTCGTTAAAAGGCGAACTTATTGTGCAAATTCCGTTGGATGTGCTCCGAATAGCAGTGCCTCTTTTAGTCTATTTTGCACTCATGTTTATTATTGGGTTCTTTGTAAGCAAGGCTATGGGAGCCGATTATTCTAAAAATGCGGCCATTGCTTTTACCGCAGCCGGCAATAATTTTGAGCTGGCCATAGCGGTAGCCATAGCGGTGTTTGGGTTAAATTCAGGACAAGCCTTTGCCGGAGTGGTTGGGCCTTTAGTAGAAGTGCCCGCCTTAATACTTTTGGTTAAGGTTTCGTTTTGGTTAAAGGATAAATATTATGGCAAGTAAAATATTGGCCTTATCCAAAATTAAAATTCCATAGGTTTGTACTTTTATTCATTTAGCACTAAGCTATGACAAACCAACAATTACACGTTCACTTAAAAACAGCTGCAAAGCTTACCCTGCTTAACTTTTTATTACTTGGCATCCGAAACATACTAGTACATAATCACTTCTTTAGTTTTTTAAAATCGAATCTTTTAATTGGCTCTATGCCGGTATTGGTACTGGCTTTGCTCCTGTTTTATTTTAATAACCAATTAAATAACTTCTTATTTTGGCTTATTGTAGGCGTTTGGGTTCTTTTTTACCCCAATGCTCCTTATATGATTAGCGATTTAATTCATGATAGCCAAGACCCATTGGATAAACTACACCCTGAGATGATAAAATTTGACACCTTACTGATTTTTTCGCTGGCTATGCTCTCGGTGTATTACGGGTTTTTATCACTTAAAATTATTTTTGGGCTGCTAAAGAAAAGGTATGGAATAAAAGTAGCCCGAATGGTTATCAATTTAACGCTGGTGTTAAGTTGCCTTGGTTTTTACATGGGTAGAGAACTGCTATCGGCCATAAAATTAGGAAACGGATATTTATATTCATGGGAAGTATTTTTAGAACCCATTCAAATTTTAAAAATAACCTGGAAAGCACTTTGGCCGATACATAAACATGTACCTGCCTACCTAATGATGGCTTTATTTGGGGTCATTCAATATGCACTGTTGCTCATGTTTTCCTCCATAAAAAATGTAGAAAAATAAGGCCACCAATCTTAGAATAGTTGAATTTTTCGTAATATTACACTATTCCAGTTATGCGTGAAATTAACAAATTAATCCTATTATTGGCGGCTATGGCCGCTATGCTATTTTTACCATGGTTAGGAGGGTATTTGCATTATGGCGGTCATTTTCCGGCTCATTTTTTTAACTATCCCGATATTGTTCCTATAAGCAAGCCCGGCTTTAACCTGCCCATATTTGTTGGAGTAACACTAATATGTGCAATTTTTACTTCTATTTACCTTTTCCCAGGATGGTATGGGTTTAAAAAAGTTACGCATACTCCCCCCCAAGCTAAGGCTTCGTTACCCATTTGGTTTTGGGTTGGTTTCGCACTCTGGGGGGTAGCTCTCGGTTATTTATCGTTGCACTTACATGCTCCTGCCTGGTTTATTCATTGGAGCGATGTTCCGCTTTTTTGGGGTTTTACCCTCATGCTTGATGGATGGGTATATAAACGTACCGGCAAATCATTAGTTGCCAATGCGCCTAAAGAGTTAATTGGTATTGGGTTTGCCTCTATGAGTGGTTGGATGATATTTGAGTTCCTCAATTTTTTTGTAGATGATAATTGGTACTACCCTTGGGGAAACATGCTCGATAGAGAAGAATTCTTATTGTACGCTTTTATTGTTTCTTCCGGTTTAATGCCTTTAGCTTTTGAGTTTTACTTACTGTTTAAATCATGCCCACAACTTGCTACCCGATTTAGTATGGGCAAAATAATAACACTAAGTACAAGCTTTAAAAACATTCTTTTATGGCTGGCATTAGCATCTATGTTTGCATCCGGGCTATTTCCCGACACCTTATTTTTCACCCTTTGGGTTTCCCCTCCGGTTATCTTAGCCATTGTTTTAAACAAAATGGGTGTATGGACGCCCTTCGACTCCATTGGTGAGGGCAATTGGAGCCCCACCCTGCTTTCGGCCTTAACTTATTTTGTAACAGGTTTTCTATTAGAAGGCCAAAATTATTTAAGTGCCATACATCAAGGGCAAAAAGCATTGTTTACCATGGATCCTGCTTATTGGCAATATAGCTTGCCTTATGTAAATGTAGGCCATATATTTGAAATGCCATTTTTAGGATTTTACGGATATTTGCCTTTTGGAATATACTGTTGGTTATGGTGGATTGCATTTGCAACATTACTAAATATACCTGCAAAATTT
>JALWRJ010000472.1 GCA_026994125.1 Cyclobacteriaceae bacterium
TTAAAAAGAAAGACCTGCTAAAAGTGCTATCAAACCGAGCCGACAAGGTAAATGAATACATACGAGTAAACCGGCTAAAAACTGATCGAAGGTACGATTTAAGCCGTATTATATCATTTTACAACGGTATTATTTAATTCATTTTTTTACATTATTTTATGGCAAAACCTTTAATCTTAGTTTCAAACGATGATGGAATTACCTCCAAAGGCATTCGTGTACTTATCGAAACCATGCAACAACTGGGCGATGTGGTTGTAGTAGCCCCCAATAGTCCACAATCGGGCATGGGCCATGCCATTACCATTGGCGATACCTTGCGCCTCGAAAAATCCAACCTTTTTTCTAATGTGGATGCCTACGAGTGCTCGGGCACTCCGGCCGATTGTGTTAAAATAGCTAAACACTATGTGCTAAAAAACCACCAACCCGATTTGGTGGTAAGTGGTATAAATCATGGCAGCAATACATCAATTAGTGTGCTTTACTCAGGCACCATGTCGGCTGCTATTGAGGCCGCCCTGGAAGGCTTGCCAGCCATAGGCTTTTCGTTATGCGATTACGATTCGGAGGCCGATTTTAGCCATGTAATACCGTACATAATAAAAATTGCACAGCAAACTTTAGCGCATGGCCTGGAAAAAGGAATTGCACTCAATGTTAATTTTCCTCCCAAACAAAACGAACCCATCAAAGGAATTAAAATTTGCAAGCAAGCCGATGCCAAATGGCAGGAAGAATTTGATGAGCGAAAAGACCCCTATGGGCGCAGGTATTTTTGGATGGCCGGAAATTTTGTGAATTTTGATACTGGTACCGATAACGATGAATGGGCCATAGCCAATAATTATGTAGCTGTAGTGCCTTGCCAATACGACCTTACCAGCCACCAAGCTATGGAAACTATTTCTAAACGCTGGGAGTTATAGGGTGTACTTGTGTGTAATTACTTTATGCTCTATTGCACTACCAAATGAATAATATGTTTTTATCAATAGTAACCCTAAACCTTTGGTTGTTGGCTGCTTGCCAGCCATCACAAACTGCCACCCCTGCTACAACACAAACCGATTTTGCGGTTGTTAAAAAAGTAAAGGTTTCCGGTAGTGCCGGCAATTACTCCTTTGCGGTTACCCTACAAAGCCCCGATACCGGATGCAATCAATATGCCAATTGGTGGGAAGTGCTGCGCATGGATGGTACGCTGGTTTACCGCAGAATACTGGCCCATAGCCATGTAAACGAACAACCCTTTACCCGTAGTGGAGGTGGTGTGACTGTTATGCCAACCGATTCTGTGCTAATTCGAGCCCACATGAATACCTCCGGATATGGCCATGGCAACCTGGCCATGGTAGGTACGGTAGCACAAGGTTTTTCAACCTATACCGTACCTGACGGCTTATTTGCAGCTGCCGAAAAGGCAGATCCTCAGCCACAAGGATGCGCTTTTTAACGGATAAAGTTTTTTAGATTAAAAAAACTGAACAAAATTAGCTTTAAAGCCAAAAGCTCTTATAATTCGTAGTCAACTACTGCCCGCTTGCTGGTAACTTGCCCAATATAAGCTTTTACCTTTTCGTGTTCAGGGTGTGCTTGATAGGTGTTTAGCCCGGCCTTGTTGTTAAAGGTGGTATATAGTGCCAAATCATAAGCTGCTTCCGAATGGTTAAAATCCTCCCCTACTTCCAGGTGTTCCAATGTGGTAATATGGTTGGGTAAGGCAAGTAATCGTTGCTTGAGTTCTTCAATAACAAGCTGCTTGTTTAGCTCAGGTTTTATTTTAAAAAATACAATATGTATTACCATGGTTATCTATAATAAATTATTTCATGTACCCGACCCAACGCATTAAATCGTAGCGTAAGGTTTTCCTTTTTTAGTTGTTTAGGGGTTGGGTTGCATGCCTGTGTAGAGCTAATGGCGTAAATAAAAAATTGCCGGCTCCGTTTATGTATTTCGTGGCGGGTAGGTTCACCCAAAGCGACCAATATTTCATCCTGACCCAGACCCAATAGCTTATGTTTCTGTGCCATAAGTGTATCAATTAAACCTTTCCTATAACCCAGGCATCCATTTGGGTCGGCCTGCCAGCTTTGCACATCAAACCCGGTTAGTTGAACAGGCTTGGTACAAGCCACAGCTAGTAAAAAGAAAAGAAAAAAACTGAGTTTACTACGCATCTTTTAGTTTGTTCAGCACCACTTTCAGCCATATTCTTGAGATGGCAAAATAATTAACTATAAGAAATAATACCCAAATAGGCGATAATTCTTTATAACCCAACCAAGCTCCTGCCGCTAAAACAATTAGTAGCCGCAGGCGTTCAGCCCAAACTACCCAGGGTTTGCCTTCAAACAGCCCTCCTCCGGTAATAGTGGTATATAATATAAGCAGGGCAACTCCGGCTTTAGGCAACATGGCCATGCTTGCCTGCTGGTATAAAAACCAGGTAGTAAAACCCAGGGTAACTAAAAATTGAAACAACACGTAGCCGTTCAATGCGTTGGGGGCTTGTGTCGTGTATTTTTGGTATGCTGCCTTATCAACTGGCGGAGCCGGGCGGTAACCTCCCAACTCTTGCGGCAACCAGCCGGGTTTATAAAACAAATAGCGCAGTTTATCTGCCCAATTCGGAATTTGCTTTAGCTCGCTGCCCATAACCTTAAAATTTACAAAATTGGCCCAAACCGGGTTCCAGCTATTTACAGGTGTGGTTACGCCATACGTAGGCCTTTCTTCCTCTTTTTGGTAAGTGCCAAACAGCATATCCCACCAAATAAAAACACCTCCATGGTTTTTATCAATGTATTTAGGGTCGCGCCCGTGGTGTACCCTGTGGTGCGATGGCGTTACTAAAATGTACTCCAGTATGCCCAGCTTGCCAATCAACTCCGTATGTATCCAAAACTGATACAAGGTGGTTAATGCGGCCATCAGTGCAAAATTTAGCGTATCAAACCCAATTATGGCCAGTGGAAAATAAAAGATAGATGTCCATACTACTTGAAACCAACTTTGCCGTAAAGCTACCGATAAATTATAATCTTCGCTTTGGTGGTGTACTACATGGCCACTCCAAAATAAGTTAATTTCATGGCTCATCCGGTGTGCCCAATAGTAGGCTAAATCGGTTAATACAAATAAAATAATCCCTGTAACTACATT
>JALWRJ010000473.1 GCA_026994125.1 Cyclobacteriaceae bacterium
AGATCGGCCCATTGCGCCTGGTTACATTGTTGTTGCCACCATTGGCCGGTGGGGTGTTCTTTAAAAAAAGCCGAAATAGCCGCTTCGCCCGAATGGCCAAAGGGAGGGTTGCCCACATCGTGCGCTAAGGCAGCTGCACTTACTATGGTAGCAAAATCGTTTGGGCTAACCTGCTTTAGTTTGTGTTTTGCAATAAGTTGTTCACCTACATGGCGGCCCAGGGTACGGCCTACACTAGATACCTCCAAGCTGTGCGTAAGTCGGTTGTGTACAAAATCCTGCTCGGGCAAAGGGAAAACCTGTGTTTTGTCTTGCAATTGCCTAAACGGGTACGAAAAAATAATGCGGTCGTAGTCGGCCTCAAAGGGGCTTCGGTTGCTAATTATCGTGCCTTTTTGAACGGTTTTTTCGCCTTGCCTGGTGGGGAGTAAAAGTTGTTTCCAATCCATACAAGCACGAATATCATATATTTATTTGTTTAATTGCAAACAATAGCGCTTAATCGTTAAGGCAATTAGTCTATTCTGCCTTCTTTTGTAACTATTCCGCAGTTTTTTTAAGTTGTTTTTCTTGTTCTAAAATTTTACTATTTGGAGCATTGGTTAGTACTACCCTGGATGGCTTTCGGTTAACTTTATCTTCAATGCTTACGGTTTTAAAGGTGGTTACTTTTTTAGTTGTTTTATCATCAAGAACCAAAAACAAAATAATATGAATATATCAAAAATTAGTATTTTATTAGTGGCTTTTTGGGTAATATCATGTGCTAAACCGCAAGAAAGCGGCTTTAGTTCTTTTACCAATGAAGTGTTTCCTGACTTAGATATTGCAACCTTGCAAAATTTGGAAACGCCTTACGAAACTGTTTTTGCTACTTCGGGTGGGCGCTTATCCGGCACAGTAATTAGCCTGGCCGATATTTCGACTAAATTGAATGAAATTTTTAGAGAGGCTACCGTACTGGAGGCAGAGCCTAGTACCGAACGAGGTATCGAAATATGGGAAATAAAACTAAAGATGGCTACCGGGGGTATAGTTAAACTCGATTTTGCAAAAGAAATTGGAGAAATTATTAAAATTAAAGGCCAAACAGGCCCTTTTGATTACGAAATAGACCCGCAAGGAAGTTTTATTACTTTTAGTGAAGCCAGGCAAATTGCCCTGGATGCAGTTGGAGGCGAAATAAAAAAATGGTCGTTAGAATTGGAAGAGAATAATGAGTGGGAATATGAGTTTCATACCGTAGGCGACAAGGGAAGATTTGAAGTGGAAGTAAAAGGGTTTGAAGCAACCGTGCTAACTATTAAAGAAAAAGCGGCCGACCAAGACGAAGATAATGACGGAGTTGAAGAGGGAGATAAAGAACACGATGGAAACGATGATGGTAATGATGAGGATTCGAATACACCTGCCCCGGAGGCGGTGGTATTACTGGCCAAATCATTATTTGAGGGTAACGTAGTGCAAAGCGAAAAGCATACAGATGAGGAGAGTGGTATAATTTGGAAACTTTACCTTGAAAATACAGCCGGAGCCGTAGTTAAATTTAGTATTGCTGAGGATCCGTTAGCTGTTGAAAAGGCAGGAGGCGAGCAAGGCCCATTTACCTATAATATTGAAATAAACGATGAGGTAGTATCGCTAGCGGCTGCCTTAGATAAGGTATTTACCGAAGTAGAAGGTGAGCTTACCCAATGGGAATTAAAACGCGAGCATGAAATGAATACCAGCCAGTGGCAGTACGAGTTTGAGGTAACCGGAACAACTGTGCGGTATGAAATTAAAATGAATGCGGAAACCGGAGAATTAATTAAGGTAGAAGAAGATGATTAAATAAATTTAAGGTTCATAAAAAAGCCCTTTGTAAAATTCCAGAGGGCTTTTTTTGTAGAGTTATTATTTTTTTAGAAAAATAAAATCTCCCCCTTCATCGTCAGCTTGCGAAATTACGCCATACTGTGGCACCTGGCCATTGGCACTGTTATTTATTACATTGTACTTAAAGGAATTAAATAGCTGGTCAGCCGAAATAAGTGGTTGATTATTGCGCTCAAGTGCCTTTATAAGATACTCGATAAATACGCTTTTGTCCGGTACTGTTTTAAGCGAACCACTTGTCATAGCTTTGCGGCTGGGCAATTTGTAAAGCTCCAAGATGGCCTTTGAAGCCGAAAAGGCCTCTCTGGTTTTTAGGATTCCGCCACTAAAACAAGCATCCGTAATTAGTAGCGTATGTTTAGAATCGATGGCCCGGATGTAATCGCGAATAGTACCATTAGACAACCAAGCTGCTTTCGATGATTTTTTAGCATCACTGGGTAGCCAATAACCTTGTTCAATCTTTTCATCCCAAATGCCATGGCCGGCATAAAAAATGAGTAGGTTATCAGTATTGGTAACTGTATTAGTAAGCTTATCAAAGGTTTCAATTATTTGTGTGCGAGTAGGGTTTTGAAGCAAAGTAACATGTTGTGGCTCAAATGTATAGTTAGTAACCAAGGCATTTTTTAAACTTTTGGCATCCGCCACGGGCTGATCAAGATCCAGTATTGCCGGGTCCTTGTAAGATTGCTCAGCAATAATAAGTGCAAAATACTTGCGTTTTTTTAGCTCCGATACTAAAATGTTGCCATTGTTATCATCCTCAGTTATCTCGAGCGTGCGGCTGGTGGCAACCAGCGTTTGATTTGGTGTATTAGTAACCACTTTGGTTAAACTTAACTTACCAATGCCAGGTACATAACAGCCCTTTAGTTTAGTATTTGCTTTCCATTTTCCGGCCATATTTAGCGCTCCGTTAGGAACCAGTTCAATACCGGGAAGGCACCAAACACCCTTTTTTGCCAAGTACTTTTGGCCTGTAACCACAGCTATGCCATCTTTAAATATTCCTAAAACAGTATATTTTGCATATTTTGATTTATTCTTTGATTGTATAAACACTTTACCGGAAAGCGAATCGTTATGTTGTGTTAGTTCAATGGATATATCAAAATTTTGAACTCCCCAATTAGCTGTTCCCTGCCAGGTACCCGAAAAACTGTTAAGCTGCGCAAATGAAGGAATACATACAAATTTTACAAGCAAAACGAGTAAGAAGGATTTGGATAGCTTGTTCATTGGTTGTGGTTTAGTTGGTTATAAAGATAGTGCTTGTTTTTATAACTATCCTTATTTTAGGAAACTAGTAACCCCAAAACCATTACAAAGTTTGCTAGAAGAGCTTTGGGTTTAAGCCGTTCATTACTAAACCTTTACCCACCCATTTATTCTTTTGAAATAGAATTGGTGTTTTGTTGTACTTAATAGCTAATTATTTCAGTATTTTTATAGTCTATGCAACTTAGAGGAAAATTTGGATAGGTAGCAATAAACTTTTTATATTTTTTGTTTAAAAGTTGAGTGCAATCCCACTTAACTTCTACGGCATATCCATTGCCTACACTTTTTTCAATAACAAAATCAACCTCGTACCCACTAGCTGTTCGCCAATATTTTATAGGTTGGTCATCTTTATGCTTAATACGAAGCTGGTTATAAACAAAATTTTCGAAAAGCATCCCTTTATCCATTCTGTTGAGTGGCCTATCAAATCTGCCTAAAATGGCATTTCGTAAACCAATATCGTTAAAATAAACCTTAGGCATTTTAGTTAGCTCTTTACGCAAATTTTTATGGTATGGCCTTACCAAATCAATATGAAAACACTTAGCCAAAACATACAGGTATTTATCTACTGTTTTATTATCTAAGCCTAGTGTATTGCCAAGCTCATTGCTGTTAACTAAATTACCTATTTGATCTGCCAGTAATTGAATTAGCGCTAAAAATTTAGTTTCTTTCCCAACACCCGATTCGATAATATCTCGTTGCAAATAAGCATTTTTTAGTTCGTTAAGCAACATTTTCTTTTCAAGCTCATCCTCTTCGAGTACCACCGCAGGGTACCCTCCATAGGTTAAATACTCGAATAAAAGCGTAGTTGCACCCGTAATATAAGACGACTGATACGAAGGCTCCTGCAGCATGTATTTTAGCTCATCATTTATTTTTTCTTGAGTTTTAAAAATTAAAAACTCACTAAAAGAGAGCGGATATAACTGGAATATTCTCTTTCTACCGGCAAGTGAATCTTTAAATTTTTTATCAATGTAAAATGCGCTACTGCCTGTAGCCACCACCTTAACATTGTACTCGTATTCATCGTAAAGATATTTTAAAAAATTGGTAGGATCGTTTAAGTATTGAATCTCGTCTATAAGCAAGTAAATTCTGGTTTTTGCTTTGCCGTCAATTATTTTTTGAGGAACTGTTTTAACTCGGTTAAAAATCCCTTCTACATTATTGTTTAGTTGGTTAAGTATTTCTTTGTCTTCTAAGTTTAGCAGGGCAACTTCTTTATTAGAATTTTTAAGGTGCAAATAAAGTTTCCTTAGTAAAGATGTTTTGCCAACCTGCCTTGCACCAGTAATTATAGTGTACCTCTTTTGTTTTAAGTGGTTTTTTAAGGGTTCATATAGGTACCTAAATCTTATCATTTTTGTTTTGTTCTACCTCAAAGGTACTAAACATTCCTAAAATAGCCGATATTTTAGGAATGTTTTTCCCATAATATCCGATAATTTAGGAATACTGATCCTAAAATATCGGATATTATGGGAATATTGCCAAAAAATGGAATTGATTTCGCTATCAACCAAGTCAAAAATAGTCTTAAAATCATTGGTAGTCAACAAGTTAAAACCCTTCATGCCAACTACCCAAGACCATTAAATAACGAACCCAAAAGATAAAACCGGAAAACTATAATTTGCCTTAACCCCTAAGCACAACCATAGCCCAGTTATTTTTAGCCTGATGATGTTCGTATTTTAATTGATATTGATTGGCCTTTTCAACAATATCGTTCAAATCGGCAGCATAAAACCCGCTTAGTAAAACAAGCCCTCCGGGTTTAAGCGCCTTACGGTAATACCCCATTTGCTTGAGCAGTATGTTTTTGTTGATATTGGCAAGAATTATATCATAGGAGTTTTCCAATTCAAGGTCTTCAATACTGGCTAGTACTACTTCCAGTTTAAGATTATTATCATTAGCATTTTCAAGAGCGTTTTCAACACACCAATCGTCAATATCAAAGGCCAACACGTGTTTAGCCTCCAATTTCTTAGCCAAAATACTTAGTACACCTGTTCCGGTACCGGCATCCAAAACAGATTTTTTAGCCATATTTATCTTTAACATCTCGGCTAACATTAGGTAAGTGGTTTCATGGTGGCCTGTACCAAAGCTCATTTTAGGCGTTATAAGTATCTCTAATGAGTACGTAGGTAAATTGTTATGAAATGGAGCCTTAACAATGCATTTATTTTCGACAATAATAGGCTCATAATTTTTTTCCCACTCTTCATTCCAATTTTTCTTTTTTACAGGCGTAGTTGTATAAGAAAACTGAGCCGTTAAACCATATTTTTTAATAAGTGGTGCTATACTTTTGGTATCAAAATTTACTGTATTGTAAGTAACAAACCCATGATTGGTTTCTTCAAAAGTATCAAAACCCAGTTGCGCAAACTCAGCAATTAAGATATCGGTAAACGCTTGCGCACAAATAATAGTAAATTGGATATACTGCTCCATTTATTTGCAGCCTGCGAAGGTATTAGAATCGATAAAAAACACAATAAAATCTGCTTCACTACGCTCTTCAGTAAAAAACACAATAAAGTCTGCCAAATTTGGTGAATCTACAAAATGCCACACCCCGGGCTCATCGGCATAAAGCTTATTTTCTTCTTCGTAGATTAAAAAATCGGCTAGCCCTTCGGTTTCATCTTCATATATCCAATAGTCGGCTCCCTGCTTAGTAGAGCTAGCATACACACTACCTTTTAATTGGCAATAAGGCTTGTTTTGTGCATGAGTTGGCACGTAATTAAAACAAAACATTGCCCAAAAACTCAAAAAAACTTTCATAGCAAGCTAAAATGATTTCACAATATCAACAAAATCTCTGGATTTTAATGAAGCTCCCCCAATAAGGCCTCCATCAATATCGGGTTGCGCAAAAAGTTCTTGTGCATTGGTAGGCTTACAACTTCCCCCATACAAAATAGGAATTGTATCGGCAATGGCGTTTCCCAATTTACCTGCTATGTGATTGCGAATAGCTTTGTGCATATCTTGAGCCTGTTGCGCACTAGCAGTTTTGCCGGTTCCTATAGCCCAAATAGGTTCATACGCAATTACCAGGTTTTTAAACTCGTTAGCAGATAGGTGAAACAAACTCTCCGTAATCTGTTGGCAAACATAGTTTTCGTGGGTGCCGGATTCTCGAATTTGTAAGGATTCACCACAACAAAAAATAGGCGTAAGACTGTTTTTTAAAGCCATGTTTATTTTAGTAGCTAACATTTCATCGCTCTCGTTATGATATTCTCTGCGTTCGCTATGGCCAATAATTACATAACCGGCTCCGGTAGAAGCAACCATAGCAGCCGATACTTCTCCGGTATAAGCACCGCTTTCATGGGTACTGCAATCCTGCGCTGCAATATGGATATTGGCCGTTTTTTGTGTTAGTTTTTGTACCGCAGCCAAATGTATATATGGCGTACCAAGTACAACTTCGGTACCATTAGTAACCTCATCGGCTACCATGTTAGCTATTTCTGAGGCCAGTGCAAGCCCTTGGTCTAACGTATTGTTTAATTTCCAGTTTCCAGCTACTATATGTTTTCTCATGGCAATTTTTGTTAGAAAGTGTAAAAGTAAATCCTTACAACGAATAACGTTAGTTATAGTAGATTTAATCTTAATTTACTACATTTGAGCCCTCTTTAAAACCTCAAAAACATATATCATGAAAAAAAATAAAACAACTATTTTTATAATTTCCCTCTTGTTTAGTGCTTTTAGTGGGTCGGTAATGGCGCAATCAAACTGGGAGGCCGGTGTACGATTTGGTGATAATTTTAGTATAGATGCCACCATACCATTTAAAGCGCCTCGTATTCATGCGGCTGCTTATTTTGATAATAATATATTTGGTTTAGGTGGTTATTTCGATTGGATGTTTGCCTTAGATGGTGGTCCAACAGGGCTAAAATTCTACCCAGGTGTGGGGCCTGAATTCTACTTTGGCTCTAATTTTAATGTAGGGGTAGCCGGAGATTTTGGTGCCGAATACTCGTTCGATTTTCCCTTAACAATTGCCATAGATTGGCGGCCTAGAATTGGTTTTACCAATAATACGGGTTTTTATGCCGGCAATTGGGGTTTTATAGCCCGTTTTAGAATAGGCGAAGGTGTGAGTTTTAAGCGAGCCAATTAGTTTAAAAGTTTGTATATTCGCTTTGATTAAACTCACCTAAAACTAAAACATCATGAAAAAATTAGTAACCTTATTTGCCTTAACCGGCTTATTCTTAGTTGTTTCGCAAACAAACTCTAAGGCTCAAACCGAAGGGTTAGAGCTTGGTTTACGTTTTGCTAATGCCAATGCAATTGCTATTGATTTTGCTATGCCCTTAAGCAGCAACCGTTTGCATGCTAATGCCAATTTTTATAGTGGAGGGTTTGGAGTAAATGCCCTGTATGATTGGCAATTTGCTTTTGCCGATGGGTTTGTGTTTTATCCTGGTTTGGGTGCCTCAGTAGCCATTGCCAATAGCAATTTTGGATTAGCATTGGGTGGCGAAGTTGGCGTAGAATATCAATTCGATTTTCCACTTACCCTAGGTGTTGATTACCAACCTATGTTTGCCATAACCAACGGAGGTGGTTATGCAGATAGCTGGGGGTTAAATGCACGCTGGAGGTTCTAAAGCCTTTCTGTAAAGAATATCTTTTGAAAAAAGGAAGCTCAAAAGCTTCCTTTTTTTATTCCTGTTTTAGAAGTAATTCTTTAAAATCGAAATAGTTGACCGAGCAACTTACAGCTACCTTGGTTTTGTTTAAAAAGGTTTGCAATACTGCGGGTACCGGTAAAGTTATATCTAAAACAGGCTCTACAACTTCCTTAAATTTTATGGGGTGAGCCGTTTCGAGAAAAACACCGGTTACCTTATTATTTTGCTGATAGGTCTTAAGCCCCATATAACCAATGGCTCCGTGTGGGTCGGCTGTATAGTTTAGCGCTTGTAGTTGCCTTAATGCCTCTTTGGTTTGGTTATCAGAAAAAGCAAAGCCCGAAAAAGCTGTTTTAAAAGCACTGTGCGAATTGCTTAGTAAATATGTAAGCCTGGCAAAATTGCTGGGGTTACCTACATCCATTGCGTTAGATAGGGTTTGTACACTAGGCTTAGGTGCATACACACCGCTATTAATATAGGCAGGCACAATATCGTTGCTATTAGTGGCCGCCACAAAATGATGTATGGGCAAACCCATTTGTTGTGCCAAATAGCCGGCAGTTAAATTGCCAAAATTGCCACTAGGTACTGAAAAAACAATAGGCTTTTGAGTTTTACCGGCCAACTGCCCAACCGCATAAAAGTAGTAAAACGATTGAGGCAATAACCTCGCAATATTAATTGAATTGGCCGAAGTAAGTCCAAGCTTTTGGTTTAACTCCTCATCTAAAAAAGCAGTTTTAACCAATCGTTGGCAATCATCAAAACTGCCTTCAATTTCAACTGCTGTAACGTTTTGCCCCAGGGTTGTCATTTGTTTTTCCTGAAAAGTGCTAACTTTTCCTTTGGGGTAAAGCAGCACTACTTGCACACCCTCAACCCCTAAAAACCCGTGAGCCACGGCACTGCCGGTATCGCCCGAAGTAGCCGCCAAAACTGTTACTCGCTCTGTAGCTTGCCGGTTAAAATAGCCCAGGCAGCGAGCCATAAACCGGGCGCCCACATCCTTAAAGGCCAAGGTGGGGCCATGGTATAGCTCCAGCGAGTACATATCTTCTTCTACTTGTATCAAAGGAATATCAAAGTTTAATACTTCTTCTACCAGTATTTTTAGGTGCGCTGTAGGGATTTCTTCGCCTATAAAGCGCTGTGCAATTTCAAAGCCTATTTGAGGTAAAGACAACCCGGCTAAACTTTTAAAAAAAGAGGGCGGAAGCACCGGAATGCGTTCAGGCAGGTAAAGCCCGTTGTCATCGGGCAACCCCTTGCGTACAGCTGTTTCAAAGTTTATAAATTGAGTAGGGTTATTAGTGCTGAAGTATTTCATTAGTATAATCTTTTAGCGCCTTGGGCATTTATGTTGGTTTTATAGTATTTCACATGTAACTGGCTGGAGGCAAATACAGTTTGGTAAGCCGCTAGCACCTGGCCTGCACTATGTTCGCCTTGGCAAAAACTAAAAATGGCCGGGCCCGAACCCGCTATATTGGTACCAATGGCTCCTGCATGTAAGGTGGCTTGCTTGGCCTTATCATATAAGGGTATCAGTGCTTTGCGTTTAGGTTCGGCCAGCATATCAACCATACTGCGGCCAATTAGTTCGTAATTAGAAGTGGACATGCCCAATACCAAACCGGCTATGTTACCAAATTGAATAACAGCGTTGGAGATGGACATAGTTCGACCAAGCAACCTTTTAGCCTCGCTGGTTTTAATTTCTACTTGCGGATGCGCAATTACTACCCATAAATCATCAGGGTAGGGTATCGATAGCACATCGGTTTCGGAGTTACTTCGAACCACACTAAAGCCGCCCAATAGCGAAGGAGCCACATTATCGTAATGCAATTGGTTGGAAGCTAATTGCTCTCCGGCACCTGCAAAAGGCAATAATTGTTTTGTTGTAAAGGGCCTGCCAAGTAGCTCGTTAGCAGCAAAAGCACCGGCCACAGCAGCCGATGAGGAAGAACCCAGCCCACTACCTGGTTTTACGGTTTTAGCGATGTTAAAACTAATTCCCCGCTTTTCGCCTACTGCTTCTAACAAAGCGTTGGCCGCCACAGTAGTTACGTTTAGCGTAGGGTTTGTGGGCAGCATGTCTGCTCCATTTATACGTTCAATTTGTAGCTGATTGGTTGTATTAAACCAGGCCTCTACATAATCGCCAAGCCATAGGCCGCCAGCAGTTTGTGCCTGGATGGCAAAGCCCAACGTATCGAACCCACAAGCAACATTGGCAATAGTGGCCGGGGCAAAAACCTTTATTTTCTTATCTGTCATGAGCGCGCTGCTTTAATAATATCCGCAAAAATTCCGCTAGCTGTTACCTCAGCTCCTGCTCCTGCCCCTTTAATTACCAGGGGTTGGTTTGTGTACCTTCTGGTTGTAAAGGCAACAATGTTATCCTTACCTTCTAAATGGTAAAAAGGATGATGGGCTGCAATTTCTTGTGGCCGGGTAACTGCCCCTTGGGGTGTAAACTTGGCTACGTACTTCAATTTTTTTCCTTTTGCAGTGGCATTTTGATACATTTTTTTAAAATAACCTTCCTCTTTTTCTAAGGCTTGGTAAAATTCTTCTCCTTGGTATTGCATGCAATGCTCTGGTACACAAGGCGTTGTTTCTATGTCTTCAGTTTCTAGCTCCAAACCGGCTTCGCGGTCTAAAATTAATAATTCTCGCATTACATCCTTGCCACTAATATCTAAGCGGGGGTCGGGTTCGGTATAGCCTTCGGACTGTGCCTGCCTTACCACATCGGCAAAACTGCGCGTGCCATCGTAGGTATTAAAAATAAAATTTAAGCTACCCGAAAGCACGCCCTCCACTTCTAAAATTTCATCTCCACTTTTAACCATATCGTTTAGAGTAGATATAACAGGGAGCCCGGCACCAACATTAGTCTCAAATAAAAATTTAGTTTGAAACTGCTGCTCCAGGTTTTTTAAAAATTTATATTGTTTATATGCTGACGAACAAGCTACTTTGTTGGGGGTTACTACTGCAATACTTTTAGCCAATACATTGGCATAGGTAGCTGCTATGGTTTCCGAAGCTGTGTTATCCACAAAAACAGAATTGCGCAGGTTTAGCGAAATAAGCTTATGTATGAATGCATCGGTTTGCATGGTTTCCCCTTGTTGCAAATGGGTTTGCCATTGGTTTAGGTCTATGCCTTCGAGGTTAAAGCACATTTTTTTGCTATTGGCAAGGCCTATTACTTTAACATCGAGCTGGTAGCGCTGGTATAAATACTGCTGCTGCGCTTTTATCTGACTTAGCAGGGTGGCTCCTACATTACCAACCCCAATTATAAATACATTTATAGATTGGGCATCGGATAAAAAGAAGGCCTCGTGTACACTGTTAAGAGCCTTTTTAAGGTTGTTGCTCTCAATAACAGCTGAAATAATCCGCTCTGATGAGCCTTGGGCAATAGCCACTACATTAACCCCATTTTGACCCAAAACATGAAACAATTTACCACTTACACCTACCTGGTTTTGCATTTTATTGCCTACAATAGCCAGGATAGAAAGCCCTTTATTTACTTTTAAAGGTTCTACTTTTCCCACGGCTATTTCCAACTCAAATTCTTGTTGTACCGCCTCTACCGCAGCAGGAGCAGCTTCGGGTAAAATAGCTGCCGTAATGGAGTGCTCCGAGGAGGCCTGGGTAATTAAAATAACATTTACTCCGGCTCCGGCAAGTGCTTTAAAAAACCTGTGCGAAAAATTAGGCACCCCAACCATTCCAGGGCCTTTTAACGATACTAAGGCAATATCTTTAATGCTGGTAATGCCTTTTACTAAATTATTTGAACCATTGGCATTTGCCGATATGAGTGTGCCGGCATCGTTAGGCTTAAACGTATTTTTAATGAGTAAAGGTATTTTTTGGGTAAGCACTGGCATTATGGATGGTGGGTAAATTACCTTAGCTCCAAAATGCGATAACTCCATAGCCTCTTCGTAGGATATGTTTTCGATAACATGGGCTCGTTTTACCATGCGTGGGTCTGCCGTCATCATACCACTTACATCGGTCCAAATTTCGAGTTGTTTAGCATGTAATGCAGCGGCTAAAATAGCAGCCGTGTAGTCGGAGCCGCCCCTGCCCAGTACCGATAGATGCCCGGCATTGGACGAAGCAATAAACCCCGGACAAATATGTAATCCCTGGCAATTAGCTAGCTGCGCTTGTATAGCATTGTTGGTTTTGTTAAAATCTACCACTTGGGTGCCAGTTTGAGTAAAAATAAACTCGCGAGGGTTTAGCAGCTTAACATTAGTCATCAATGTTGCCAGGTAGTTGGCTATAATAAGCGATGAAAGCCGCTCGCCAAAACTTACTACCTGGCTGTAGGCACGGGGAGTGAGTTCATCTACCAGTGAAATACCTTTGCTAACCTCGTGCAGCTTATGTATGAGTTGCTTTATTTTGTTATGCAAGTCCTCCGGTATTTGGTCTTTAAAAAGAATTGCTGCTGTGGTA
>JALWRJ010000474.1 GCA_026994125.1 Cyclobacteriaceae bacterium
GCCAATGGGGTAGTTAATATTATAACTAAAAACCCTAAAGAGTACGCTGGTCATGAAATTACCATACGAGGTGGTAACCGAAGCCAATTTGCAGTTTCGGCTCGTAGTAGTGCTATGTTGGGTGCTAAGTTTGGTTATAAAATTTCAGGAGAATATTTTACAGGCGAAGACTTTGACCAATCTGTTCAGTTGATTGATAAAGGTCAAGAAACTGGAATTTATACCAATCCTGATAACACCATTAAAAATACAACCGCTGGCGGAACATTATATTTTTTTCCTTCTGATAATATTGAAATTTCTTATACAGGCGGGTTGGCCGTGGCCAACTATGTAAACCAGTCTAATATTGGTCCATTACAGATTAAAGATTTTACGTTTTGGTATCATCAGCTACGTGCTAACTTCAATAATTTTTTAGGAGGTTCTGCCTTTATTCAAGGAAACTATACTGCCGATGATGCCAAAAACACCTATAATCTTGAAACCGTAGCTCGTGCAGTTGCCGCAGGCCAGGATGAGGAAACCGCCATTAAAAATGCCACTTTCGTAGACGCCCCTAAGCGTTTTGTGGGCGAATTTCAGCACTATTTCAATATAACCGATAAGAATATTGTAACCTGGGGAGCTAAATTTACCAATACACAGCCCAATAGTGGAGGTACCTTTTTAAGTGATGGCCCCAATGGTAACCCTATCGTAATAAACGAGCTGGGCGCTTATATGCAATACGAAAATGAAATGGTTAAAAATTTTAATTTAACCCTATCAGGTAGATATGATAATAATGATATTTTTGGAGGTAGGTTTAACCCCAAAGTAAGCCTGGCATTTAAACCTAAAAACCATAACATCAGAGTAGCGTATAACGAAGCCTATAACAGCCCCCCAATACAACCTGCCTTTGCTTATTCACCCATAGTTACTTTGCAAACCACTACAAACGGTAACGCTCCATTGCCTGATGGGTTGCCTTCGTATCCTGTAGATATGGTATTAAGAGGTGCTGCTGATACCGGTTTTACCATTATCGATGCCAATGGCAACCAGGTTAGTACAGTTAGCAAACTTGCACCAACCATTTATAAATCTTTTGAAGTAGGCTATAAAGGCCTAATTGCAAATAAATTATTTATCGATTTTACCTATTATAACACTACAATCACTAACTTTTTAAGCGCACCAACACCTATCAATAACCCTGAACTTATTTTTGATGCTAATTCTATTGGTTTTGGAGATATACCTACGGGTATTGGTTGGCAAGATTTAGTATTTAATGGTGGACCACAAGGAACCCCCATCTCTTACGTTAAAGATTACCCTAACGAATTAGTACTTACCTATTTTAACTGGGGTAAAGTAAAGACTAGTGGTATAAATGTTAGTTTAGAATATTTACTTACTAATAACATTTCAGTTTCGGCTGGTTATCAAAGTGTTAACTTAGGCGATTTTGAAGATATACCTAGCTTTGTTACTTCTACGCCAATTTTAAATTCACCTGAAAAAACAGCAAGAGCCGGAATTAAATATTCTAATCCTTCAGGCATGTTTTTAGATCTTACATATAGATGGACCGAAGCTTATCAATTTCTTGGAGCCAGAGAATACCAAAGAGGATTGGTGCCTACCTACACGGTTTTTGATTTAAAAGGCGAAATGCCTATTAAGCCTGTTAAAGGATTAAATGTGGGTTTTGTAGCCAACAATTTATTTAATTATAAATACCGTTCGTTACCGGGCACCCCATTATTAGGTTTTATGGGTAGTGCTTATGTTCGTTTCGAGTTTGGTAAATAATGTACATTTTCTTTGATTTGGTTGAGGATATCAGTTGAGAGCCTTTGAGCTCTCACTGGTATTTTAAATTTAAACCTTACTAAATATGAAACCTATTTTAGCGCAAACAGCTTCTGTTAAACTATCCTTGTTTTTGCTTTTTTTAATAATAGTGTTTAATGCTGTTATAATGCCAAATTTGGCAGGCGATACAAAGGCCGTGCCCATTGATTTACAATTTGCTTATACCCCTGAAAGGGCATATGAACTCATTAATTCTTACAGCACAGAAACGCGCCATAGGTATATCATTGGTGAAATGACCATGGACGTAATCTATCCCATTATTTATACACTGTTTCTTAGTCTTACATTGCTTTTAGTTTATCCTAAAAAAGAAAAAATCGCACTTATTCCTTATATAATATTTATTGCTGACATGATAGAAAATATAGGCATTATTATAATGCTGTATAATTATCCGTCAGAATTACATGGTGTAGCACTGGCAACCAGTGTATTTTCAACCATTAAGTGGAGTGTTGTCTTGGTTGCTTTTGTGTTACTTGTGGTGGGGCTAATTCTTGCGGCTATTAAAAAACTAAACAAACAATAACATGATAAAAAAATTGCTAGCAGGATTATCAGTACTTATAGCAATTATATGTATTGCTATTTACTTTTTCTTACAATCCGGGATGCCTTCTTATGGAGGCGAAAAAAAAATTGTTGGTCTGAAAAGTGAAGTTGAAATAATCTTTGATCACTATGCTATACCCCATATTTATGCAAAAAATGCCGAAGATGCTTACACAGCCTTAGGTTATGTGCATGCGCAAGAGCGCCTTTTTCAGATGGAAATGGTACGGAGGCTTGCTTCTGGTAGAATGTCTGAAATTTTAGGGAAAGACCTGCTAGATGTAGACGTGTTTTTTCGAACTATGGGCATTCGCAAATCTGCGGAAAAATCTGCAGAAAGATTAAATAAAATGACTGACTCTCCTGTTAGAAAGCATGCACTTGCGTACTTAGCAGGAGTTAACCAGTTTGTTAATAATGGAAGCACCCCATTGGAGTTCAAACTATTGGGCATTCCGAAAGCCCATTTTACCTTAACAGATATTTACACGGTAATTGGTTATACTACGTTTGGTTTTTCAAATGCCGCTCCTGCTACCCCTGCCATTACTAGAATGTATCAAAAATATGGCAACGACTATATGAAAGATTGGAATGTGGACCCTGTTAATACAGTACAAGATACTGTTGATCTTTCGCAAACCGTTGCGATCCAGGCAATTTTTGATAAGGTAAAAGAGTATGCTATGTTTCCTATAAAAATGGGTAGCAATGCATGGGTGGTGGCTCCTAAAAAATCGAAATCGGGCAAAGTTATTTTGGCCAACGATACACATATATTTTTTGCACAACCTTCTACCTGGTTTGAAGCTCATATAGAATATCCAGGATTTTCTTTTTATGGCAATTACTTAGCCGGGGTTCCATTTGGGTTTGTTGGGCATAACCCTGCAGTTGCATGGGGCTTAACAATTTTTCCTGTAGATAATATGGATCTGTACGCAGAAAAACAAAATCCTCAAAACCCCAATGAGCTCTGGGTAAACGACCACTGGCAGGTTGTTAATATATACCATGAACAAATTAAAATAAAAGACCAGCCTGACACTACGATTACCATACGTATGTCGCGCCATGGGCCTATGATTAATCATTTGCTAAAAGGTAAGGATAAAAAGCAACCATTATCCGTTCGTTGGGTGTATAACGAAATGCCCACTACGGTTTTAGAAGCAGCTTATGAATTAAACCACGCTACAAATATAGATGAAGCACGCCACGCTGCTAGCTTGGTTGATGTGCTAGGTTTAAATGTGATGTATGGCGATTCATCAGGAAACATTGCCTGGTGGGCTTCGGGTAAAATATCTAAACGGCCACCATACGTAAATTCAAAGGTAATTTTAGATGGAGCAAGTGGTAAAGATGAGCTTATAGGCTATTACGATTTTAACCTAAACCCTCAAATCGAAAACCCTAAAGCAGGCTATTTATATTCTGCCAATCATAGGCCAAATGCCGTGAATGGCATTAATTACCAAGGGCATTACACCCCTTTGTCAAGAGCTATCCGTATAAAAAATTACTTGGTAGCTAAAGATAAATTAGGGGTTAACGACTTTAAAACCATGCAACAAGATGTTATTTCTGATACCGATAAAGAGGCGGCACACTACTTTGCCAAAAAGTTGGATAATCTTTTGCAAAAAGATACCTTAGGAGGAATCGAACTCTTGGCTAACTGGGATGGTGATTATCAAAAAGAAGATATTATTCCCCTTATCTATACTAAAATTCAATATTACATGATTGAGAACGGCTTAAAGGATGAATTGGGGGAGGATGATTTTAATGCCATACTTAATTCGTATTTAGTTAAACGAACTATTCTTACCCTTTTCAAAAACGATACCTCCCTATGGTGGGATAACATCAACACCCCGGAAAAAGAAACCTTTGATGATATATTGGTTACCTCGTACCGCCAGTCTATGACCGACTTAAAGACCCAGTTGGGCGAAGACAAAGCAAACTGGAAATGGGGTGATGTGCATACGCTAACCCATGTACACCCTATTGGAAAAAAGAAACCTTTTGATAAGCTCTTTAATGTAGGGCCTTTTCCTATGCCGGGTTCCAATGCGGTATTAAACAAACAGGCTTTTAAATTAAATGCCATAGGTAAATATGAAGTGTTCATTGGGCCTGCTCTTAGAATTATCCACGATTTTAATCAGCCTAATAACTCATTAGGTATTAACCCCACAGGGCAATCCGGTCATGTGATGAGTGCCCATTATGATGACCAGGCGCTAATGTATAACCAAGGGTTGTATCGCAAACAAATGACCGACAGCTTGGAAATTGAAGAAAATAAAATGGGCACATTACTCCTAACTCCTACTTACGAATGAAGAAAGTTTTTAAAATTGTTGGTTTAATTTTAATGCTTATTCTTGCGGTGTTTTTTTTAATGCTCATGCAGCATAAATCATTTGATGAGCTCTATACGGGAGATGAAAAAACTAAAACTGAATTAACAAAGTTTAGAACATACCCAACAAAATCTATTTCCCTAAATGGAGTAAACTGGAACTATTTAGATAGAGGAACAGGACAACAAACCCTGCTTATGCTCCACGGTATGGGGGGGGCTTACGATATTTGGTTTCAACAAATTAATGCGTTAGCATCAGATTTTAGAATTATAGCTGTAACCTATCCGCCTACCCGGTCGTTGGATGAACTCACTGCTGGAATAATAGAGATTTTAGACCGAGAAGGGATTGAAAAAACAAATATAATAGGTACTTCATTGGGGGGCTATTTAACCCAGTTTCTGTTAAAGCATTTCCCTAACAGGTTGGAGAAAGTAATTATTGCCAACTCGTTTCCTCCTAATCATCAGCTTTTAGCTAAAAATGGAAACTTAGCTAAGGTAGTGCCGTATGTGCCAGAATGGCTTTTAATGAAAATTTTTCGCAAAAACATTAAAACAAAGGTGGTGCCGGCAGCCAATAATAACCCTTTAGTAAAAGCTTACCTGCTCGAGCAAGACTATGGGCTTATGAGCAAGGAGCAGTTTGTAGGAAGGCTGCAATGTGTTTTACAGTATTTCGAGCCTGCCCCTGCCAATTCCATTACCCAAGATGTACTCATCATTGAATCGGATAATGACCCATTGATTCCACCTGATTTACGCGATAGCCTTAAAATGTTCTATCCAACAGCGCAAATTCATACTTTTCATAACACGGGCCATTTTACCTATTTAAACAAGCCCAACGAATATACTAATGTAATACGTGCTTTTTTGTTAGGTAGCAATGGGCAAGCTATACATGCTATTAAATCATTAATTAATAAATTCTATTTTAAAGGGCGTAAAGAAGGAAATGTGCAACTATTGGCAACAGCTTTTGATGAAAACGCATCCTTAATCACTGTTAAAAATAACGAAGAAATAGTAACTTCAATAGCCGACTACCTAAAAATGGTTGGAGCAAAAGGGAGCGTTACCTGCAAAACAGAAATACTTACCATTAATGTAGCAGGTACTATTGCCATGGCAAAAACAAGGTTCGATTACGGGCCGGTAGCTTATATCGACTTTCTTATGCTTGAAAAGCGAAACGATACCTGGAAAATTAAATTGAAATTATATATAAAAGAATAACCATTCTTACTCCTTAAAATTACATCATTATGAAAACTAAAATACTTCCAACTGCCAAAGGAGCGTACGCATATCCTTTATTAATAAAACAACTATTGGCTCAATCGTTAAAATACGAGCCTAACCGAGAAATTATATATAGAGATTTAAATAGATATAATTACTTTGAACTTAATAAAAGAGTTGCCCAACAGGCTAATTTGTTAAACTCTATAGGTGTAAGTACTGGCGATACGGTAGCGGTAATTGATTATGACAGTCATCGCTACCTCGAATGTTTTTTTGCCATACCTATGATAGGAGCCGTGCTGCATACTGTAAATTATCGTTTATCTCCCGAACAAGTATTGTACACCATTAACCATGCCGAGGACGATGTTATTTTTCTGCACGTAGATTTTTTACCTTTAGTTGAAGGTATAAAAGATAAAATAGAAACCGTTAAAAAATATGTGCTTTTTACCGATAATGGCGTAATACCCCCAACAAACCTTTCACACGAAGGAGAGTATGAAAATATGCTCAAAAGCCAGTCTGATACATACAATTTTCCGGATTTTGATGAAAACTCTGTAGCTACCACATTTTATACTACAGGAACCACCGGCAACCCCAAAGGGGTTTATTTTACGCACCGTCAGCTTGTACTGCACACCTTGGGTGGTGCTGTTACCTTTGGCAGTTACGATGCCAAATGCCGGTTTAGATCCAATGATAATTACATGCCTATTACCCCAATGTTTCATGTACATGCCTGGGGCATTCCTTATTTGGCTACATTTTTAGGGGTAAAACAGGTATATCCGGGCAGGTACGAACCCGAAATGCTGATGAAATTGCTGGTAACCGAAAAAATTACATTTTCGCATTGTGTGCCAACTTTATTGCATATGCTGGTAAGCAACCCTGCGGTTAAAAACTACGACCTTTCTAATTGGAAAGTTGTTATTGGAGGTGCTGCCTTGCCAGCAGCCTTGGCTAAAGGAGCATTAGAATTAGGTATAGATGTAATTACCGGCTATGGAATGTCCGAAACCTGCCCTATTTTATGCACTACTTACATCAACGAAAAATATGATGGCTCTATAGATGAGCAGGTGTCTATTAGAACGAAAACTGGAATAGCTGTGCCCTTGGTAGAGCTTAAAATTACCGAGCCTAACGGCAATCAGGTTCCTAATGATGGTAAGTCTGTAGGTGAAATTATAGTACGTGCTCCATGGCTGACGCAAGGCTATTTTAAAGAACCCGAAAAAGGAGATGAACTCTGGGATGGCGGCTACTTGCATACGGGCGATGTAGCTCTTATGGAAGAAAATAACTTCGTACGTATTACCGATCGTATTAAAGATGTAATAAAAACAGGAGGTGAGTGGGTGTCTTCCATTGAATTAGAAGGGTTAATTAGTGGATTTGGCCCCGTATCCGAAGTGGCTGTGGTAGGTATTCCTGATGAAAAATGGACGGAACGACCTCATGCTATGATTGTTCTAAAAGAAGGTGAAATGGCTAATAAAGAAGATGTACAAACATTTTTACAGCAGTATGTAGAAAATGGAACCATCAGCAAATACTCCATTCCAGATAGTATAGAATTTGCCGAAGCTATTCCTAAAACCAGCGTGGGTAAAATTGATAAAAAGAGAATTAGAGCTAAGCTGGCCTAGTGCTTTTTAGCTTTACTCCTCTACCCTTATTACACAATTATACTTGGCAAGTTCGTGGGTTTGCTCTTTAAGGTTAAAAGTGTCTTTGTTTTCGCGCATAGCTTTGCGGTGGTAATCTTTTAACTCTTTACGCAAAATAGACTCGGCAAACCTGCGTATTTCCTCCTGTGTGGTAAGCAGTAGTGGAGGTACCCTGGCTGGTTTATCGTTATCGCTTTTGGCTACCATCGTAAAATAGCTGGTATTGGTATGTTTAACCGTTTTCTTTTTCACATTTTCGGTAATTACTTTAATGCCTATAACCAACGAAGTATTACCTGCATAATTTACACGGGCCATCAGCGAAACCAAATCACCCACTTCTACGGGTTGCAAAAAATCAACCGTATCAACCGATACCGTTACACAATAATTTCCGGCATGTTTGGTGGCGCAGGCATACGCTACCTTATCCATTAACGATAGTAAAATGCCTCCATGAATTTTACCACCAAAATTGGCGTACGAGGGTATCATAAGTTCGGTAATAGTAGTATCAGAATCTTTTGGTTTACGTGCTTGCATAGGAGGAGTTGTTTTGTTAATGATGTGTAAATTTATAAGTTTATTAATTACCAAAATACAATAATTCAATTTGCTATAAAATTTAACCTGCAATAATAACGGAGTATAATTTTTTGTTTAAATATTTTTTAGATTGCTTACCAATCGTTACCATTGACCTTTATTTTTTAAATATGTCAACACTTGCTACTTATTTATCCGATCCATTTTTAGCAAACCTCTATACCCAGGTTCGAAAAGCCGGTGCTGTAAAGTCAATTTCGGTTGACCTTACCCATAAGTGCAATTTGCGTTGCAATGGTTGCTATTACTTTGAGGAGGAAATGGATAAAATGGTAGATGCCAAAGCGGATTTAGATAACGCTTTTGATATTTTTTTAGCGTCTGAAAAAAAGCGAGGCACCAATTTTATAACCATTGTAGGAGGTGAGCCCAGCCTTAGGTTAGATAGGCTTAAAACCATTTATGATAATTTTAAAATGAACGTAGCCACCAATGGGCTTATACGTATCCCTTACAAAGGCTTTGAGCAAATGCCCATTGGTGTAGCCGTTTGGGGAAGCAACCAAACAGATGCCGAACTAAGGAACAAAGGCAAGCGCGATTTGTTTAGCATTGCCTTAGAGAATTATAAAAATGATAACCGTGCATTTTTCTATTACACGGTTTCGCCCGATAAGAGTGATGAAATTGAACTGGTGGTAGAAAAATGTGTAAATAACGGTAATAAAGTCCTCTTTAACTACTTTAGCGATACCCATACCAAAAAAAATATTACCGAATACCGGGCAAGCTTCAGCAAAGTTCGCAGCCAAATTGAAAAGGCCATCGAAAAATACCCTGCAAAAATTTTAACCACCTCTTACTTCAACAAGGTTATTACCTCCGGTAAACTCTATAATCAGGTTTGGGGCTATAATGTGTGTACCAATATTAGTACAAATTATGCCCCCAACCAGGCACGTTTACAAAACGGCAACCCATTTAATCCACATTTCCGTTCGTACAATGCCGATTTTACCACCACCCGTAGATGCTGTACCGGTATTAATCGTAGTTGCGATTCGTGCTGCGATGCCTGGGAACATTTTTCATGGATAATGATTAACCTGAAAAAACACCTGGGAAGTAAGGATGAATTTACCAATTGGCTTACTTCTATGTATATGTTTTATTACATCAACCGGCTTATCGAATTGCCCCAAAATGATACAACTCTTATACAAATCCATGCCCGCTTAGGCAAAGCTTCTTCCTATGTGTAGGGTAAAATTATAAAGCTTATCTTCTTTATATCTCTACTCGTTCTTTCACCAAAAACATTTCATTTTTTAAATGATAAACAGGCAGGTGTTCTTGCTATAATTCAAAAGGTTATTTTTGTAATTCATTAGCCAAAATTAGTGCCAAGTAAAATTTTTTATGTGGTGGGTTAATTAGCACGTTTAAACATCAAAACCCTGTTTTTAGTCGGCATTCGCTCTTTTTGTGTTGCAAATCACACATAATATAATTTGGATTAATTTTAAATAAGGCAAATTATAATTGGAATACTTGAATAATTGTAAAATAATTAATATATTCAATTTTCAAAAGTTTAAAATTGATTTGAACACTACCATTTCTAACCGAGAAATTAGCCCTGAAAAACTGGCCAAAATTGCCCAGATATTTCAGGGGTTGGCTTATCCGGTACGCATCCAAATTTTAGAGCTTTTAGAAGACGGAAATACATACCCTGTATCTGATATTCTTAAAAAAGTTCAAATTGAGCCATCCCTGCTTTCGCATCATTTGTCAAAAATGAAAAACATCGGCATTCTCGAATCGCATCGTGAAGGCCGTTTTATTTTTTATAAACTGGCCATTAAAGAAATAAGCAAAGTGTTCGATTGTATTTATTCCTGTGAATTAAAAATTTAATTAAATAAACCGCCAATAAAAATGAGTGATTTAAAAGTAGTGCAAACCTTAGATACCAGCGGGCTTTCGTGCCCAATGCCGGTAGTTAAAACAAAAAAAGCAATCAATGCTATCGAAGTAGGCGAAATCCTTGAAATGATAGCTACTGATCCGGGATCCATTCCGGATATGGAAGCATGGGCGCGCCAAACCGGCCATGAATTAATGGAATCGCATGATGAAGGAGAAAAATTTAGGTTCCTTATTAAAAAAACACACTAATAAACCCCACCGCTATGGAAGAAAAACGTAAAAAATTAGCGCTTATTTCCAGTCAGGGTACCCTCGACTGGGCCTATCCACCCTTTATTTTGGCAACTGCCGCAGCAGCTATGGATTGGGATGTAGGTATTTTCTTTACCTTTTATGGGTTGCCTTTACTTAAAAAAGATTTTAAAGCATCGGTTTCTCCGGTAAGTAACCCGGCCATGCCTATGAAAATGCCCTTTGGGGGCGATAGCTTTAGGAACATAAATTGGCCGATGCCCAATTTATTAATGTCGAACATGCCCGGCTTCGAAGCCATGGCTACCAACCTTATGAAAAAAACCTTTAAGGATAAAGGTGTAGCCACCGTTGAGGAACTTCGTGATATGGCCGTGGAAATGGACGTAAAAATGATAGGTTGCCAGATGACAATGGATGTATTTGGCTTTAAAAAGGAAGAATTTATTGAAGAAGCCGATGTAGGTGGTGCCGCCACCTTTTTAGAGTTTGCTGCCGATGCCAACGTAAGCTTGTTTGTATAACTAAAAGCTAATGCCTGTCCATGAACATCCGATGTATTGATGCAGGTAGCGTTTCAGGTTTTCGCTCGCAAGCTATCTATCATGGGCTAGGCTATGCACAAACACAACACACACCCAATACCGTAGTATTGGCTACGCCCGAAGACCCTTACATGTGTATTGGGTTTTTTCAGGACGTAGAAAACGAGCTCGATTTAACCTATTGCAAAAACAATAACCTGCCGGTTATCAGACGCGAAACCGGAGGTGGGGCAGTGTACATCGATAACGGCCAATTGTTTGTGCAGTGGATATTTCAACAAAGTTCACTCCCAAGAAGAGTGGACCAACGGTTTCAGTTGTTTGTTAAACCACTCATCGAAACCTACAAGTTCTTTGGAATTAATGCATATTACCACCCTATTAATGATGTGCATGTAAATGGTAAAAAAATTGTAGGCACCGGAGCCGGCACCATTGGCGATGGCGAAATTGTAACCGGCAACCTGATGTTCGATTTCAATTACAATACCATGATTGATGCCATTAATGCGCCTACCCCTGCTTTTAGAGAGGCAGTACGCAGAAACATGAAAAAGTTTTTAACCAACATGAAATTAGAGTTGGGCGAGTTGCCTCCCCGGGCCGAGGTAGTAAACGTGTACCGCAAAAATTGTGAAGCATGTTTAGGACTTAACTTGGTTGATGGAGAATTTACCTCCCGGGAACTTAAAGCCATGGAGCAGGCCGAAGAAAAATTTAAGCAATCCGAATGGTTGTTCCAAATAAAAAGAAAAGCACCCAACAACAAACTCTTTAAAATCCACTTAGGGCTTTGGGTTGGGTACGTGGTGCACCCCTTGCCCCAAGGCGAAATTCGGGTGTTGCTAACCTTGCAAGACAATCGTATTACTGAGCTACAACTACACATGGTAAATAGTGAACCCATTGGCTATCAGGTGGCCGGGTTGCAACAAGAGCTCACCGGCTTGTTGATGGATGAAGAAATTCTTAGCCGTTCCATCCAAAAACTTGTACCTGCACCTATGGCAAAACATTGGTTAACAGCTATTTATACCGTAAAGGAAATGCAACTTAAACAAACCGGGCATGGAACAGTGGCAAGGCGTAATTAATGCAAAGCAAGTGGCCCAATTATACAACCAACTGCAAAACCATTGGTTGTTGTTAGAAGTGCTTAAAATGGGTAAGAACAAAAGAGCCGAAGAGTTTAAGCTTATTGCCTATCACAAAAGCAAGGATAAGCTAAAAGAACTGATGGAAGACGATGACTGGGATTGGGACAAGAAATACATTTTTGTGTTTGCCGACCCCAACAGTG
>JALWRJ010000475.1 GCA_026994125.1 Cyclobacteriaceae bacterium
GATGGTCGTATTCCGTTGGAATCGGGGATTGTATTGCCCGACTACCGATTGCCTTCAGAAGCTGAGTGGGAATATGCCGCCCAAGCTTTAATAGGTACGCAGTGGTTAGACGAAAACCAAACGCACCAACGCCTTTACCCTTGGGATGGACACGCTTTGCGTAACCCTTATGGTAAAGAAATGGGTTATTTTTTAGCTAATTTTAAAAGAGGACGTGGTGACTATGCCGGTATTGCCGGTAAGTTAAACGATGGTGCTATGATTACTGCTTATGTGTACGAATACCCTCCTAACGATTACGGGCTGTACAACATGGCCGGTAATGTAAACGAATGGGTGCAAGATTTATACCGACCATTATCTTACCAGGATATGGACGACCTTAACCCCATGCGTAGAGATGATTTCTTAGATAAGGTAGATAATTACGACCCTCAGAAGCAGTTGATTACCAACCGTTCAAGGGTATATAAAGGCGGTTCGTGGAAAGATGTTGCCTATTGGCTATCGCCCGGTACTCGCAGGTACTTAGATGAAGATTCATCTACAGCTACCATTGGGTTTAGGTGTGCCATGATTCGGGCGGGCTCAAACTACTAATAGATGAACTTATTTAAATTTTAAGTGAAACATAATTTTTGTGAGGCTTCCAAACGGAAGCCTCATTTTTTTAAACCTAAAAAAGACTAATCCGGCAGATGGTTTTTATATAAACGCCCAAACCAATAAAGAAAAAAAGAGCATACCCAACGCAATACTCCATTTCCAAAACGGGTGCGCCTTAGCAAGCTCCATAAACTGCCAGGCAATACCCATTACCTTTATGGTTGCAATAGCTAATAAAACAACCACCAGCGCCTGGCCGGTAAACAAATGAGCCGATGAGTTATAGGTAAGTAAGGTTAAACCAGCCAACAACATCCATACTAACAAATTTAGCCTGTTCATTTTTAATGTAGTAAATAAAGCATTGGAAAAAGCACTACCCAAATTATATCGCACATATGCCAAAAAACACCTACCGTTACAACATCCTCGGCTTTAGGCGGTTTTTTTGAGTAAAACTTAACAATCATATAACCCAGTAAAAGCAATGCGGCTACTACGTGCACTAAATGAAAGCCTGTTAGCATCCAATAAAACACGAAAAAGGACTGTGTGTTAAACCCAACTCCCCAGGCTATTTTTTCGTGGTACTCGTACAGTTTTAAACTAACAAACAATAAACCAAAGAACCAGGCTATAACCAAGTAGTTGCGCTGCTGGCAGGAAGCATTTCTACTATTGCGAACGCCTTCGGCCATAAAAAGGCCACTGGTTAAAAGCACAAGGGTGTTAAGCGTACCCAGGCGCGTATCCAAGAGCAACTGAGCCTGATGAAAGGCAGCCATATTATGGTGCCTAAACGATATATACACCAGCAAAAAGGCACCAAAAGTGAGTAATTCAATAAACACAACCATCCAAATAAGAATACCGCCCGGTGGGTATAACAAATTTGCTTTGGGATGAGGGTTTGATGCATTCATCATTTAATAACGTTCTATTTTTTCGTACAATTTGGCCAGCGATTCTATCATTTCGAGTGGGCTGGACAAAATACTGTAGTGGTTTTGCCCAAACATTTGCGGCAGGTAATACCGGGCCTGGTCTTCGATGGCTACGGCATAGGTATTTATTTGGGATGCATTGAGTTCGCGTAAGGCTTGCTTTACATCCTGAATTCCATACTTGCCTTCGTAGCGGTCGTAATCGTTGGGCTTGCCATCCGATAGCAATACCAGCCATTTTTTGCGGGCTTGCTGCTGCATTAGGCGGGCTCCGGCATGCCTTAGGGCCGGGCCAATACGTGTATAGCCCGATGGTGAAACAGCCCCTACCCGTGTACGGCTTTGGAGCCAGCCCGTACCAAAGGATTTAATGGTTGTATAGGCACAATAATTACGTGTTTTAGATGAAAAGCCGGCAATTTCAAACGCCACACGAGCATCTTCCAACGCCTCTCCTAAAATAATAACCACTTGTTTTTCGATATCAAGCACCCGATTCCCTCCCGTATATCCATCGGAGCTAAGGCTTAAGTCGAGCAAAAATAAAATGGACAGCTCCTTTTTACGCTTACGTTTGGCCAGGTAAATTTTTTCGTTGGGTGTATGGCTAGCGGCCAGGTCGGCAAACCTATCGGTAACGGCATCCAAATCAAAATCGGTTCCATTGGGTTGCCTGCGAACTTCTTCGTAGGCGTTGTCCATTTGGGCAAAACGCTTTTTTAGATTGCGTAAAATGCGCGCATTCTGCTTGAGGGTTTTTGCGAGGTATTCTGGGTGTGTGCCCGATGCCTGGTGTAAAAACACTTTACAAAAATCCTTCTTATAGGTGCGTTCCTTATAGTTCCATTCGGGATAACTTATGAAGTTCGTTCCCATGGCTGCATCCTTACTTTCGGCTATGGTGGCATTGCCGGCAAATTCGGCCTGGTACACCGAGTGCGTTGGGTCATCTACACGAACAGTATGCTTTAAATTAAGTTCACTTAGCGCTTCAGCATCTTCTTCCAGCGTATCATCTCCATCAAAATCGCGCCATACCCCATTAAACTCCTCGGCTGTTTCCACTTTTTCAAAATGGTGCTGTAACGTAAAATCTTGCTGTGCTTTTTTATCAACCTGAATGGTCTCAACATCATCGGCAGCTTTGGCTTTAAGCTCGGTAGTAATTTTTTGTTCTTCCACAAAAGCTTTTAGCTTGCTTATATGAGCTAATTTGTCCGGGTTTTTAGCAGGCAGGTTCCTAAACCAACGTCCACACAGCCACCGGTTAGTGTGTTCCTCCTCGGTAGGCATCGTTTGTTCTAACTCTTTTTTTATATGCCGGTGTACCGTTTGCAACGAAGGAAACTCCCTAAAAAGCAATTCCAGCACCTTGGTTGAAGTTTGTTGGGCAGCCAGGCACGACTCCTCGAGAGATTTTTGCTGATGTTGCTGATTCCAGTTTAATTGGAGTTTTTGTTGCATGTAGAGGTAGCACACCCTAAACACATAAAATTGAATGTTACTTTGTGTGCTACTAAGTAAGCCAAAAGATTCGGGTAAGTAAAACACATGGTTTTGCCACCCGCCTTCGCGGCTAGCCGGTAAAATATCAATGGGC
>JALWRJ010000476.1 GCA_026994125.1 Cyclobacteriaceae bacterium
AATAAATCGGATATAAACCCGTATGCACTTACCAATCCGGCCGAATTTTTAGCTGTAGCAAGCGAATACTTTTTTGATGCCCCCGAAATTTTTGAGCGTAAACACCCCGAATTGTATGCAGCCTTAGAAAAAATATTTGCGCAAAAACCTGTAGGGGATATTGTTTAATGGTTGTTTATCAATTAGTTATATTGGATTAGGCCTGTCCTGGCCAAATTCCTTTTACCATGCGGTCTTTACCGTTAATATCTTGCTTTAAGCAAATATGTGTAAACCCAAGATTGCGCAACAGGTTTACTGTATCCTGTCCAAATTTTTCGTTAATTTCAAAATAGAGAGCCCCGTTGGGGTGGAGGTGCAGGGTAGCTTGTTGGGCTATTCGTTTATAAAATAGCAAAGGGTTGGTATCGGGGACAAAAAGTGCCATACCAGGCTCGTATTGTAATACATTGAGCTGCATGGTTTCTTTTTCGCTGTTTAGCACATAAGGTGGGTTGCTTACAATTACGTGGTAGTTGGTGATTGGCCAGGGTTCAAATACATTGGCTTGCCGCCATTGTACATGGGCTTCTAGTGCGGTTGCATTTTTTCGGGCAACGGCTAAGGCTTCTTTGCTTATGTCAGTACCTAGTACGTGGTGGTTGGGCAGTTCCAGGGCAAGGGTAGTGGCTATGCAACCGCTGCCGGTACCTACATCCAGCAGTTGTGCATTTTTAGTGTTTTGTTGGTCTTCAATTATCCACTGTACAAGTTCCTCGGTTTCGGGACGGGGAATTAAGGTGGCAGGTGTAACCTTAAACCTACGGTTGTAAAAGTAAACGCTACCTAGCACATATTGCAAAGGCTCATGGTGCTGCAAGCGGTGTATGTAGTTTGCCACTTGTTTTTCGAACCTGGGCCCTGTGGTAAACAAGGTGTTTAAAATAATTTGTGTTCGGTCGAGGCCCGAAAAATGCTGAACTATTTCAAAAGCCATGGCTTCAGCTTCCTCAGGATAAGTATTGGCCAACTGCTGGCGAATATGTTTAACAAGTGTAAAAGCCTTTGTTTTAACCATAGCAGTAGTGGGGTGGGTGGTTAGTCCCGTGAGGTCATGCGTAAAAAAGCTTCTATTTTAGCTTTATTTTTTTGGAACAGCTTATTACCAAAGCGTTCTAATGCTTTAAAATTTTTGGGGTCAACATTATCCATGCTGTCATCTTGGTTTTTAAGTTCATCGTTTATGCGCAGGTATTGCTCGGGGTGCCCGGTAGTGTCAAAAAGTTGTTTCAGTTCATAATCTACGGTTTCCGAAACGCCCGACATCATAATATCTACCAGGGGTACCATCCACTCGGCCAGGCCCCAATGCTCGGCATCCTTGTGTTTATAAGGCTTACGGGCGTAGCCGGTACCCAGCGAAAGCATGGCCATTTCGGCCGCTCCTACGGTGTTTTGTTCTCGTTTCGATTGCTTGCGTACTTCGGCATAGGCGCACATGCCTGGGTTGTTAGCAAATACACCTCCATCAATAAGCGGGTATTGCTTTTTATCCATAGCCCTGATACGTGCCACCGGGAAAAATCCCGGAGCCGATGCAGTAGCCCTGGTTACATCTCTAATGTAAAAATCCTTTTCAGGTTTATGAGCATCGTGTTGCGTAAAAAACATGGATCGCCTGCGCCTGATATCATAGGCGGTAATCAAAGTGGGTTTTAGCAAATCGCTTAACCGGGTGTTGCCAAAATAATCTTTCAGGGCTTTTTCCAGGCCTTCGGCTGTGTATTTTTCGTCTAGCACTCCCCCCAGGCTTTTAACCCGGTGCATAAATGTATTGGTAAATATTTGCTGCCCTCGTTCAAAGTAAATTTTTACTACTTCGGGGGCTTTAAATTTGGGGCGCCCGTTGCTGCCAGGTAACAGGTAGGCACAAGCCAATATACCTCCGGTACTGGTGCCGGCAATTAAATCGAAATGGTCGGCAATTCTGCGGTCGCTATCTCCGGTTATTTGCTGTAAAAGCTTTTCGGTGTGCAGCAGCAATTGCCCGGGAATAATACCCCGAATGCCTCCTCCATCAATCGATAAAATTACTTTTTTTATGGCCATGGGTCTTTAGGAATTAATAAGATAAATTATATGTATTAAGGAATTAATAAAAAAATAAAAGTTTTAAAATATTAAAATTGATCAATATTAAATTTAGGCGAATATACTATCTTTTCTAAATTGTTAGTATTAATGTAATTTGGGTAAAGCATCATGATTATTATAAATTTTACAATTTTCTAAACTTTTTGCACCCAGGTTACGTTAGTTAAAGTAGTACAAATAAGTACTTTCATAAATTAGGTTAAGGTTAGGTTAAATCAAGGGCTCCCAAGTTGGGAGCCCTGATTTATATTTAGTCGTTTTTGGCTGGCAACCCCAGCAATTTGCCAATGATTAAAATCGCATATAAATTTCCCCAAACAGCCTCTATTACTGCTAAATTCCGCAGCAATGGAACAGGGTTAGGATAGGCGGTATCTAACCCGCCCAAAATATTAAAACTGTAATAAATAAATTCGGCATAGCTTTCGAGCCCCAGGCTAAATGTTTTACCCAAAATGCCGGGCATGGCAATATTTAACAGGTCGTAGAGGCTGGCAAAGCTGATGCCAATCATTAAATAAACAGCGGCCGCTCCCCACAATTTACTTGGGGTAAATGTATTCCCCGAAAATAAATCGCGAATGGCAAAGGCAATTACGGTTACTTCAATAGGAAACAAGCCTGCATGCAAGGCAAATAAATAGGCTTGGCGGTTTTCAAATTCTATAATTTTATAAAAAGGGAACTCGCCCATAAGCCCAAAGCTTACAATAACCAATAGCACCACAAAGTAGATACCCGTAAGCCACTTGTTGGTCGTAAAATCTTTGAGTAAATCCCAAAGTAAAAAAGAATAAAAAGCTCCAAAACCTGAAAATAAGGTAATTATTAACTTATCAGCAAATGTTGGATGTTGGTAATTAAGGGTAGTGGACAGTACCAAGCCCGAAACTATGATAATGATCTGAATAATAACCACATTCCGGTAATCTTTTTTCTTTTCTTTCTCCTTATCCGAGGCATGGTTGCTTAAAAAACGGAACATAAGCGGTGCGGGTTTGAGTTATTACGGCTAATTAATTTACTAATCTAACACCATTTTATAATCTTTGTATTAAATCATTTTTATGAAAACACTGGATGTAATAATTGTAGGAGCTGGCCCAATTGGCATGGCTTGTGGCATCGAAGCCCAAAAAGCAGGGCTTAGTTACGCTATTTTTGACAAAGGTTGTTTGGTAAATTCTATCTATAACTACCCCAAAGGAATGACCTTTTTTTCTACTTCCGAAAAATTGGAAATTGGAGGCGTGCCTTTTATATCGCACCAAAGTAAGCCCAACAGGTTCGAAGCCCTGGAGTACTACCGCAGAGTAGCCACTACCTGGAACTTAAATCTAAAACTCTACGAAAAAATTGAAGCTGTAGTTAAAAACAAAGATAATCTTTTTGAAGTAAATACCCCCAAAGGCACTTACCGAGCCAGGCATATAATAGTGGCTACCGGGTTTTACGATTACCCGTATTTAATTGGTGTAGCCGGAGAAAACCTGCCTAAGGTTAAACATTATTACGATGAGCCTCATCCTTATTTTGGCCAAAAAATTGTAGTGGTAGGTGCCGCCAATTCGGCTGTAGATGTAGCCCTCGAAACCTTTAGGAAAGGAGCCGAAGTAACCATGATAATTCGCGAAGATAAAATAAGAGACAGCGTAAAGTATTGGGTTAAACCCGATATTGAAAACCGGATTGCAGCCGGTGAGATAAAAGCCTATTTTAACTCCAACATTACCAACATTACCGAGCATACGGTTGAGTTTACTACCCCGCAAGGTAACCTGGAAATTGAAAACGATTTTGTATTAGCTATGACCGGCTACAAACCCGATTTTACGTTTTTGAAGTCGCTGGGAGTAACCTTTATGTCAGATGAGTACCACACCCCTGTATATAACGAACATACCAACGAAACCTCTGCCCCAAATGTGTACATAGCAGGTGTGGTGTGCGGAGGCCTCATTACCAATAAATGGTTTATCGAAAACTCTCGGGTGCATGCCGGGCTTATCATAAACAATATTGTAAGTAAAAAAAGCTGACTATCTAACCTTACATCCATAAATTAAAATTTAGTTTGGGTTTTGGTTCACATTTGCCCCCTCAGGTTATATTTTTATATCATAATTGTTGAATCTGCCTTTATGATACCTAAGAATCAAATCTCGAAACTACTTGTAGCTAACCGGGGCGAAATTGCCATCCGGGTGTTGCGTGCAGCCTCCGAACTAAACATTACTACCGTTGCGGTATTTACCTACGAAGATCGGTTTTCGTTGCACCGTTACAAAGCAGATGAGGCTTACCAAATTGGCGATGATAACGAGCCGCTTAAGCCTTATTTAGATATTGAAGGTATTATTGCTTTGGCCAAGTCTAAGGAGGTTAATGCCATCCACCCCGGGTATGGCTTTCTATCCGAAAATGTAACGCTGGCACGCAGGTGTAAGCAGGAGGGTATTATTTTTATTGGCCCTAACCCCGATGTAATGGAGAAACTGGGCGATAAAGTAGCTGCCAAAGAAATTGCCATAAAAGCTAAGGTGCCCATTATTGAAGATAGCAAAGAGCCCCTTACCTCGGTAGAGGTGGCCCTTAAAGAAGCCTCCCGCATTGGGTATCCGGTTATGCTTAAAGCTGCAGCCGGTGGGGGTGGCCGCGGTATGCGTATTATTAGTGATGAAAAAAACCTGAAAAAACTTTTTAACGAAGCCCGTAACGAAGCCAAAAACGCCTTTGGTGACGACACCGTTTTTTTAGAGAAGTACATTGATAACCCCAAGCACATCGAAGTGCAAATTATGGGTGATAATTATGGTCATATCGTCCACCTGTTCGAACGCGATTGTTCCGTACAGCGCAGGTTTCAAAAAGTGGTAGAAATTGCCCCCAGCCCCACCTTGCCCCAAGCCGTAAAAGAACAATTGTACAACTACGCACTTACCTTAGCGCGTTATGTAAACTACAATAATGTAGGTACCGTTGAGTTTTTGGTAGATAGCCAAATGCAAATTTATTTTATCGAAGTAAATCCTCGCATCCAGGTAGAACATACCATTACCGAAGAGGTTACCGGTGTAGATATTGTACGTACTCAAATAGAAATTGCACGTGGGTATAAACTATCCGATCCCCAAATTTATATTAAAAACCAAGCCGATGTAAAACTAAACGGATATGCCATCCAGTGCCGAATTACCACCGAGGATCCCGAAAATGAGTTTAAACCTGACTACGGAACCATTATTGCTTACCGCAGTGCAGGTGGGTTTGGTATCAGGCTCGATGCCGGCAATTGCTATACCGGTGCTAAAATATCTCCCTTCTTCGATTCGTTATTGGTAAAAATTTCGGCTTTTGGTCGCACCCTTAAAGGCGCTGCCTTTAGGTTGGATAGAGCCTTGCGTGAGTTTAGGATACGAGGCGTAAAAACCAATGTAGGATTTTTAGAAAATGTAATTACTACACCTACTTTTTACAAAGGCGAAGCCACCGTAAATTTTATTGGACAAAACCCACAGCTGTTTAAAATTACCGGTTGGCAGGATTCGGGCACTAAAATGCTTACCTACCTGGCTAATGTAATTGTAAATGGCAACCCCGATGTTAAAAAGGTGGATGCTTCTAAGAAGTTCCGGCTACCCAAACCGCCTTGTACCGATGCACTTACCCCTTACCCAAAGGGTAGTAAAGATTTACTTACCGAACTGGGTCCCGAAGGGCTGGCAGGTTGGTTAAAAGAAAATCCGGTGGTGCAATTTACCGATACAACCCTGCGCGATGCCCACCAATCGCTATTGGCTACCCGTATGCGAACCTACGATATGCTGGCCGTGGCCGAGCATTTTGCCAAAGATCATCCGCAAGTGTTTTCCATGGAGGTTTGGGGCGGTGCTACCTTTGATGTGGCTATGCGATTTTTAAAAGAAAGCCCCTGGAAACGGTTGCAATTACTTCGCGAAGCTGTTCCTAATATTTTACTGCAAATGCTAATTCGGGGCTCTAATGCGGTTGGGTATAAAGCCTATCCCGATAACCTGGTCGAAAAATTTATTGAAAAAGCCTGGCAGAATGGCAACGATGTTTTTCGCATCTTCGATTCACTAAATTGGCTCGAAGCCATGAAAGTAAGCATTAAAGCCGTTCGCGAGCGCACCGGAGGTATAGCCGAAGTAGCCATTGATTATACAGGCGATTTGCTAAATCCTAACGAAACCAAATACAACCTACAATATTACCTGGATTTGGCCAGGCGCATCGAAGATGAAGGAGCCCATATTTTGGCTATTAAAGATATGGCCGGCCTGCTTAAGCCCTATGCAGCTACCAAGCTAATTACCGAGTTAAAAAAAGCAATAGATATACCCTTGCATTTACATACGCATGATACTTCGGGCATGCAGGCAACCACCTACCTTAAAGCCATCGAAGCCGGGGTAGATGTGGTAGATGTTGCCCTTGCCTCCATGTCCGGCCTTACTTCGCAACCTAATTTTAACTCGTTGGTGGCCACCTTGCAACACCAGCCCAATGCTCCGCAGATTAACCTGGCTAAGCTAAACAAGTACGCCAATTATTGGGAAGATGTGCGCGAGATTTACTACCCCTTTGAATCGGGCTTAAAAGCGGGAACTGCCGAAGTGTACGACCACGAAATTCCGGGTGGGCAGTACTCCAATTTACGACCCCAAGCCATTGCGCTAGGCCTTGAAACACAATTTGAAACCATTAAAAAAAACTATGCGGTTGTAAATAAAATGTTTGGCAACATTGTTAAAGTAACGCCCTCATCCAAAGTAGTGGGCGATATGGCCTTATTTATGACAGCCAACGGGCTTACCGAAGAAGATATCATGGAGCGGGGCGAAAGCCTTTCTTTCCCGGATTCGGTCGTTAGTTTTTTTAGGGGCGAGTTGGGGCAGCCTCATGGAGGATTCCCCAAGAAATTGCAAAAAATAGTGCTTAAAGATGCTGCTCCGTTTACCGATCGCCCCAATGCTCATTTGGCTCCGGTTAATTTTGAAGTGGAAATGAAGCAATTTAAAAAAGAGTTTGACCAAGGGGTAGATGAACTTGACTTTATTTCGTATAAGCTTTACCCTAAAGTGTTTAAAGATTTTTATGAAAGCCGTAAACAATATGGAAATATTAGTTTTTTGCCTACCATTCCTTTTTTCTTTGGTATGAAGCCGGGCGAGGATATCATTGTGCCCATTGGTAAAGGCAAGGTGCTTTCAATTAAATTTTTATATAAGTCGAACCCCGATGATGATGGTATGTGCAAGGTATCGTTCGAGCTAAATGGCCAAACTCGTACCTTAAATATACGCGACCACTCGGCTAAGGTAGATAAGGCAGTACATGCCAAAGCTACAGAGCCGAATCATATTGGAGCGCCTTTGCAAGGCCGTTTAAGTAAGCTGCTGGTGAGCCCGGGCGATAAAATAGCTGTAAATCAGGTGCTTTTTGTGATAGAAGCCATGAAAATGGAAACTAACGTGGCCGCACCTGCAGCCGGTACCGTAAAAGCCCTGCCCTTGCAAGAAGGCGAATTGGTAGCGCAAGACGACCTTATTGTGGTAATAGACCAGGAATGGAAAAAGTAGAAATTCTTAGGTTTAATCAATTGCCTGTTGGCCTGCTGTATCAAATTCTGAAATTGCGGGTAGATGTTTTTGTGGTGGAGCAAAATTGCCCTTACCCTGAACTCGATGATAAAGATGAGGGAGCCTTGCACGTGTATCTGCCGGCTGGAAACCAGGTAGCTGCCTACCTGAGAATTATCACCAACGAGCCAAATATTAGAATTGGCCGTGTAGTTACTAACCCTCATTTTAGAGGTAAAGGCTTGGCTTCGCTACTAATGCAAAAAGCCATGGCTTATATTTTACAGCACCATGCCAACCAATCCATTATATTATCGGCCCAGGAGCACCTGCAAAATTTTTATGGCCGTTTTGGGTTTGCGCCTGTTTCCGGCAGCTACCTGGAAGACGGTATCCCTCATGTAGATATGCAATACATCGCTCAAAAACATTAGTTGCCGTCTAACCTAAAAATGGTTTGTAGTTAAATACCCAAGTCGTAGATTTGGGAAAATTTAATCTTTTACACCATGAAGTACTTTATGTTAGGAGTAGGGCTGTTGTTTTCAAGCCTTTGGGCACAAGCTCAAAAACAAATTACCATCGATGATATTTACACAAATTATACCTTTTGGAGTAAATCGGTGTACGGCATAAACTGGATGAATGATGGACGGTACTATTCTACCCTCAAAGAAAATAAAATTTTAAAGTACGATGTAACCACAGGCGAACCTGTAGAAACCATTTTAGATGGTAACAGTCTGGCGGATGTTACCATTGCCGGATATGAGTTTAATGCCGATGAAAAGTACATACTTCTACTTACCGACAAGCAATCTATTTACCGCAGGTCGTACACAGCTATTTACTACCTGTACAATCGCCAAACAAAAGAACTTCAAAAACTCGATACCGAACGAATTGCCTATGCTACCGTTTCGCCCGATGGCACTAAGGTGGCCTATACCAAAAACAACAATTTGTACTATGTAAACCTGGCCAATAAGCAGGTAGTGAAGGTAACAAACGATGGCGAGCATAATAAAATTATAAATGGCAGTACCGATTGGGTGTATGAAGAAGAACTAAGCTTTACCAAAGCCTTTTTTTGGTCGCCCGATAGTAAAAAACTGGCCTACTACCGTTTTGATGAAAGCCAAGTACCCGAATACACATTACAAAAATGGAATAATGGTGCTCTTTACCCCGAAAACTATACGTATAAATACCCCAAGGCTGGGGAGAAAAATTCTGAAATTCAAATTTTTATTTATCATTTAGATGACGCTAAAAAAGTACAAGTAGATATAGGTAAGGAAAAAGATATTTACATACCTCGCATTAATTGGACTAAGAACCCCGATGTGCTTTCGGTGCGCAGAATGAACCGCCTGCAAAACCAATTAGATGTGTTGCATGCCAATGCCAATACCGGTGTATCCCGGCTAATTTTACAAGATAATGCTGATACCTATGTGGATTTAGAGTTAACAGATGATTTAATCTACCTAAACGATGGAAAGCATATTCTTTTGGCCAGCGAAAAAAGTGGTTATAAGCATTTATACTTGTACACCTTAGAGGGTAAACTGGTTAGGCAAATTACCCAAGGCAACTGGGAAGTGGCCGATTTTGTTGGCATAGACCAAGCCGCTAAAAAGAAAACAATTTATTTTACCTCGAAAGAGGAATCGCCCCTGGAAACTTATTTTTATGCTATTGATATTAATGGAAAAAACAAACGAAAGCTCTCTACGCATACCGGTACCAACCGTGTAAATATGAGCAACGATTTTAAGTACTACATTAATTATTTTAGTAATAGCACTACCCCCAATACCGTTGAACTATACGCCACTAAAGGCAATAAAAAAATAAAAGAACTGGAAAATAATGCAGCGTTAAAAGCGGCAGCTAAGGCTTATGGGTTGGTTCCAAAAGAATTTTACGATTTTACCAATGCCACAGGCGAAACATTGCATGGCTATATGCTTAAACCTGCCAACTTCGACCCTGCCAAAAAATACCCGGTGCTTATGTTCCAATATTCGGGGCCGGGTTCGCAAATGGTGTTAAATGCGTGGGGTGGTAGTAATTACTACTGGCACCAAATGCTGGTACAAAAAGGATACATTATATCGGTAGTGGATGGCCGGGGAACCGGAGGCAGGGGCGAAAAGTTTAAAAAACAAACCTATAAAAACCTGGGCCGGATGGAAGTGGAAGACCAAATTGCTTCGGCTAAGTACCTGGCCAATCTGCCCTATGTAGATGCCACTCGCATAGGCATATGGGGCTGGAGTTTTGGAGGATACATGTCGTCATTAGCACTCATGGAAGGAGCCGATGTATTTGCCATGGGTATTGCCGTGGCTCCGGTAACTTCGTGGAGGTACTACGATACTATTTATACCGAACGCTTTTTAGCTACCCCACAACAAAACCCTACCGGCTACGATAACAACAGCCCTACTACCCATGCAGCCAAGCTTACAGGTAAGTTCCTGCTTATACATGGCACAGGCGATGATAATGTGCATTTTCAAAATTCCGTAGCACTCCAAAACAAATTAATTGCCGAAGGCAAACAGTTCGAATCGTTCTATTATCCCGATAGGGCGCACGGTATTTACCGAGGCCATGCCCGGCCGCACCTCTTTAAAATGATGACACAGTTTGTTTTAACCAACTTATAGCTTTAGCTGGTGGATAACCCTGTGGATAACCCTGTGGATAACCGGGGAATTAAATTGTGTATAAGTGGTTGATAACTAATGGCTTATTTTTTTGGAAACAAGTAGTTTATTGTGCTACCTTAGTAATTACCAAGTGAGGGATAAACGACTGAAACAATCTCTACAAACGTAAGTGTCGTGTAATGCAAAAGTGGTAATAGGTCTAACAGCTTTAACACAAGTTATCAGCGCGCAAGCAATGGTAACATGCATTATGAAAAGGGGAAGTTCCTTCGGGTATGGAGCCTTAAGATGATTACGGAAACCCGGTAGAGCGTTGAGGTTAGCAAGCGCAAGCAAGTTAGTCGCAATGAGTTTCGTCATCAAAACTTGGAACAAAGCAATTACTTTGGTAATTGTGGAGTGAAGCGGAAGTTGATTCTAATTTATTAGAATTGCCTTCCGCTTTTTTTATAGGCCTGTTCTACTTTTGGCCAAAGGTAATTTACTATCTTTGAGCCTCAATTTTGAAAATTTATTTATGGCAAACGAAGAAAGCCTGCTAGAGCGCTCAATTAACCTGATTAATGATTGGGTGTGGGGCTATCCGCTTATTGCATTATGTTTAGGTGCCGGAATCTATTTCTCAGTTACTACCCGTTTTTTACAAGTCAGGTATTTTAAAGAAATGATACGCCTTTTATTTAAAGGCAAATCTTCTCAAAAAGGAGTTTCATCGTTTCAAGCATTTGCCATTGCCATTTCGGGCAGGGTAGGTACAGGCAATATAGCCGGGGTAGCAACTGCTATTGCCTTAGGAGGCCCAGGCGCTATTTTTTGGATGTGGGTAATTGCATTTTTAGGGGCAGCTTCGGCATTTGTAGAAGCTACATTAGGTCAAATTTTTAAAGAGGTTAAAGCCGGTGAATACCGGGGTGGACCGGCTTACTACATCGAAAAGGGGATGAGCCAAAAATGGTATGCCATGCTGTTTGCCTTTACCACCGTGCTTAGCATGTCGGTGTTCTTACCCGGGGTGCAATCTAACAGTATTTCGGCTAGTATGAAACACGCCTTCGATATACACAATATAATGGGTGTAAACCCTGTTGGTGTATTTATTGTGCTTGCACTTAGTTTAATCATTTTTGGCGGAGTTAAACGTATTGGTAAAGTGGCCGAAGTAGTGGTGCCTTTTATGGCCATCGCCTATATTTTAATGGCTGTAGTTATTATTTTGCTAAACATAACGCATGTGCCCGGGGTAATTGCCCTTATTGTAAAATCTGCATTTGGTATGGAACCTGCCTTTGCCGGCATTTTGGGGATGGCCATTAGTTGGGGAGTTAAGCGAGGTATTTACAGCAACGAAGCCGGTCAGGGCACAGCCCCACATGCTGCTTCGGCAGCCGAAGTAACACACCCGGTTAAACAAGGCCTGGTGCAAGCTTTTTCGGTGTATATCGATACCCTGTTTGTGTGTACCGCCACTGCATTTATGATTTTGTTTACCGACCAATACAATGTACACCACCCCGAAGATGGCTTTATTATTGAACATTTAAAAGGGGTACCTTACGGTCCTGAATTTACACAGTATGCTGTGGGGCATCATTTTCCTTCATTAGGTAAAGGGTTCGTGGCCATTTCGTTGTTGTTTTTTGCTTTTACTACCATTATGGCTTACTACTACATGGCCGAAACCAACATAGCCTATTTGTTTAAAAAAAGAAACTATAAACTAAGTGTAAACCTGTTAAGAGTGCTCATATTGGCTACTACCTATTATGCCACAACCATTTCGGCCGGTGCCGTATGGAAACTGGGCGATATTGGAGTAGGGTTGATGGCTTGGCTTAACATGATAGCTATCCTTATATTATACAAACCGGTAAA
>JALWRJ010000477.1 GCA_026994125.1 Cyclobacteriaceae bacterium
TGCCTGTTACCCTTGATTTACATGAAGATCGACCAGAAATTATGAGGTTTTATCCTCATATGAAGAAAATGTCAAGTAAAATACTAATATCAATTAACCAATGGAAACAAAAACAATTGGAGTTGATGCGAAAGGCCGATAACATTATATTAGTGACAAATGAAGCAAAAACCAAGTATAGCAATATTGATAGAAGCCTTAAAGAAAAAATTAAGGTAGTGCCTAACACAATAGTTAAGGACATTTTTTATCAATATCCACTTGATGAGCAAATTTTGAGCAAGTTTTTAGGGAAGAAGCTAGTTTTATATGTGGGAGATACAGGCTTGCGCAGAGGTACAGATGTGGCCATTAAGGCAATGCCAAAAGTTTTGAAGGCAATGCCTGAGGCCCTGTTGGTGATTGTTGGTAAGAGTAGTGAAGATGGCATGCTAAAATCTTTGGTACAAGAATTAGCTATTGAAAAGAATGTGGTGTTTGAAGGCTGGCAAGATGTTTCCCTATTTCCTTCATACATTAAAGCAGCTACCGTTTGCATTTCACCATTAAAACGTAACCCTCATCATGATACTACTTATGCCAATAAAATTTTTCAATATATGGCCATGGGTAAACCGCAGGTAGTTAGCAATTGCCCTGCACAACAACATGTTATTGAAAGTGAAAATTGCGGACTGGTTTTTACATCGGAAAACGAAATAGAATTGGCTGAAAAAATAGTTTATTTACTAAAAAACAAAAATATAGCAGAGCAAATGGGGGGTAATGCTAAGGAAGCAGTTCTAACGAAGTGGAATTGGGATATTACAAAAAAAGAGTTGATGAATATTTACGCTTAGTGTACCATAAACTAACCCCCAATACTACTCATCGATTCAGAAATGGCTTTTAGGCGCTGGGCTTCGGCCTGGTGCCCATCCTTTAATTTGGTTTGATAGGCTGCTTTTATAGCTTCACATATCATTTTATCAGAGGAACCATCGGTGAGCATTCGTTTTAAATTAAGCACTCCGTTATCGTACAAGCAGTTTTTCATGTGGCCGGTGGCTGTTACGCGCAGCCGGTTACAACTGCTACAAAAAGTACGGCTATGTGCCGCAATTATTCCTATCTTGCCTTTATGTCCTTTTACTTGGTATTCCTGTGCTGTAGTTCCGGGTGTAAAAGGTAAAGGGCTAAGCTCGTGCAGTTCGGCTTCCAGGGTTGCTCTAATTTTTTGATGGTTAAAATGCAGGCTGTTTCGCTGGCCTTGTCCATTAAAGGGCATTTCTTCGATGTACCGAACGGTTACGTCATCGTTTTTGGTAAGCATGGCCATAGGTATAATATCTTCAATATTTTTGCCTTGCATTACCACCATATTTACCGATAACTTTATGCCGGCTGCCAGTATAGCCTGGTACGTTTCCATGGCCTGGTCAAAGAAATCGCGCCTGGTAATTTCAGTAAACTTATCTTTGTTAAGTGTATCTAAACTCAGGTTTATGGAGGTAATGCCTATTTCTTTTAAAAACGGGATATGCCTGCTGGCCACAGCACCATTTGTGGTTATTGCAATTTTATCGAGCCCCTCAATTTTAGTAACTCGCTTTAAAAACCCATAAAAATTTTTACGAACAAAAGGCTCTCCACCGGTTAATCGCAACTTGTTAACACCTAATTGCACAAAAATTCGAGTTAAGCGAAGCATTTCTTCGTAGGTTAGCAACTCCTTTCTGGGTACGTAATCTATGCCCTCGGCCGGCATGCAATAAAAGCAACGCAGGTTGCAGCGGTCGGTTACTGCCAGGCGCAAGTACTCTAGTGGCCTCCCAAAACTATCGGTTAAAAAATTGCTCATTGTGCAAAAATAGGGTGTAACAAAGTAAATTAAAGTTAGAATTTACACTAAAACCATGTAAACGCAGAAAGAGCGTTACAAAAAGTGGTTGTTAGGCTAAAAAGGTTGCTTTGGTAGCTGACACACTACGAACAACTCAACTAGCCTTTTAATGCCTCTAATCTAATTTTAGTTAAGCGGTTTTTAGTATCTAAAGGAAACTCGGCCTTCATCATCCAATCGTAGTAGGAGGGCTCTTGCTTAAACACCTCGGTTACTAATTTACCTTTGTGTTTTCCAAAATTAAACACCACCTGGTTGTCTTTGTTGTAAGCGAGTCTGCCGGCTAAATCAACTATTTTATTAAAAGTAAGTTGGTGCAGGGTATCCATATCGTTGGCTATAACGCCAATTTTTTTTCCCATATTATCGGTTACTTCCTGCCCATCGTAGCGGTTAACTTGGGCTTCCAGCACCTCCAGGGTAGCCAGTGTGTCGGCCTCGGCCCCGTGCGCACCTTTTAGTTCTTTGTTGCAATAAAATTGGTAGGCAGCCGAGAGGGTTCGCTTCTCCATCATATGAAAAATACGTTGGGCATCAATAAGTTTTCTGTGGGTAACATCAAAATCCACTCCGGCTCGTAAAAACTCTTCGGCCAATATAGGCACATCAAATTTTATAGCGTTAAAACCTGCCAAATCACAGCCGGTAAGCCACTTGGCCAGGTTCCTGGCTACTGATTTAAAAGTAGGAGCATCGGCTACATCTTTATCATAAATTCCATGCACTAAGCTCGATTCTATTGGTATGTGCATTTCCGGGTTTATACGTTGGGTCTTAATTTCTTTTTGCCCGTCAATGCCCACCTTAACAAACGAATACTCTACAATGCGGTCGTTGGCAATGGAGGTGCCGGTAGTTTCTAAATCAAATACTACCAAAGGGTTTTTTAAATGGAGGCTCATAGGTTATTGGAAAAGAGATGAAAGGTTTAAGCCGCCAAAGTTACCCGAACTCATGCAAAGCAGAATATTGTTGGGCTTTTGTGCGTGTTGCAGCGTGTTGGCTAAGCTTTCAGTGGTATTAACCACTTTTATATTGGGGTGGTTAAAGGCCTGGGCTACTTCGTTATTATTAACTTGGTCTAGTTTTTTAAGGGCAACCGCCTGAGGGTCAATAAACACAATGGCTTCATGGCACTTGGCAAGGGTATCGGCATACCTGGGCAAAAACGCTTTAGAAAGGCTGCTGTACGTGTGCAATTCAAGCAAGGCGGTAAGTGGTTGGTTGGGGTGTTGTTCTTTAACGGCTTCCGTAGTGG
>JALWRJ010000478.1 GCA_026994125.1 Cyclobacteriaceae bacterium
AAAGTTCTGCCATGTACGGATTTACCGTCTTTGGTTTTTAACATTATTCCTGTACAGGCATCTACTGTATTGGCTGCAAATAGCATTATGGCTATACTTATTATTTTGATAGGTTCTATTCTCATGGTTATTTTATTTGTTTCTATTCAAGTTAAATTTTAACCCTATAAATTACCAGTTGGATAATGGAGCAAATGCTTTACCCAAAGTTTAGTAAATTCCGATTGTTTATTCAAAAAATTACTTTGTGAATAAAAGTAGTAAATATTTTCTGATTTTTAGGATTTCAGTATAAAACACTTTCATGAAATTGGGTGAGTAATGGTTGAAATTTGTTAGTAATACTAACAACATCTACTAAGTCTTATTGAATTTTTACGGATAGTACAAGAATATTTTAGCGGGTAATTTTGAGGTGGGTAATTTCACTCCTGGGAGGATAATATTGAGGCAATTATACTGCGCCTTATTTATGTAATAAAATCGCCTAATAACGTTAAGCAGCTTCAATGCAAAGCCTGCCAAATTAAATCTTTAAGTTGCTCCAGGTGGTAATTTGTAACCGATGATATAAAAATATGTGGCAGTTCCTTGGGCAGGCTAGGCTCTATTTCAGCTATAAGCTCTTCATCCAGCATGTCGGCTTTTGTAATAGCCAGCAACCGTTTTTTATCCAGCAGCTCGGGGTTGTATTTTTCTAATTCGCTTAGCAGCACTTTATAGCTTTCAAGGATATCATCGGCATCGGCCGGAACCATAAATAGTAGGATGCTGTTTCGTTCGATATGCCGTAAAAATCTTAGCCCCAGTCCTTTTCCTTCGGAGGCTCCTTCAATTATACCTGGAATATCGGCCATTACAAACGATTGGTTATCGCGGTAGGCCACCACACCCAAATTGGGTACCAGGGTGGTAAAGGCATAGTTGGCTATTTCGGGTTTGGCAGCCGAAACCACCGAGAGCAAGGTTGATTTGCCGGCATTAGGAAAGCCTACCAGGCCAACATCAGCCAGTAGTTTTAGTTCTAACACGTACCAATCTTCAGAACCTTCTTCACCCGGCTGGGCATAACGAGGGGTTTGATTGGTGGGAGTTTTAAAATTTTCATTACCCAAGCCACCACGCCCTCCTTTGGCCAGTATTTCTTCCTGTCCTTCTTTGGTAATTTCGAAAAGCACTTTTTGAGATTCGGCTTGCCGGGCAATGGTGCCCAAAGGCACTTCTAAAATCACATCCTCGCCTTGTGCCCCCGACCTCCGGCCTCCTTCGCCCCGGCCTCCGGGTTTAGCGATAACATGCTTACGATAGCGTAGGTGTAGCAGTGTCCATACGTTTGAGGTGCCTCGTAAAATAATATGTCCTCCCCGGCCACCATTACCCCCATCGGGCCCTCCTTTGGGTACATGTTTTTCGCGCCTAAACGATACGGCTCCCGGGCCACCCGCCCCCGAGCGGGCACATATTTTAACATGATCGATAAAATTAGACCCTGCCATAGGTGCAGTTATACGTGTTTATCTACAATGGCCGATAGTCTTTCAAAAATATCTTCGATACTGCCCACACCCTTAACAGTATTTAGTTTGCCTTGGTTTTTGTAATAATTGGCTACCGGAGTGGTTTCTTTATTGTACACGCTAATCCTGTTTTTAATTTTGGCTTCGTTTTGGTCATCGGCTCTACCCGAAGTTTTACCCCGATTAAGTAAGCGCTTCAACAATTCCTCTTCGGGAACTTGCAGTGCCAACATGGTATTAATTTGTGTATTGTGCTGGCTCATTAGTTTATCTAAAGCTTCGGCTTGTGCTATGGTGCGTGGAAACCCATCAAAAATAAACCCTTGAGTGCCTGGAGTGTTTTGCAGCTTGTCTTCTACCATTCCAATTACAATTTCATCGGGCACCAGGTTGCCTTCGTCCATATATTTTTGAGCGTTTTTACCTAACTGAGTGCCTTCGCCCAGGTGTTTTCGAAACAGATCTCCTGTAGAAATATGCGTTAAGTTATATTTATTTATAAGGTGCTCGCTTTGAGTGCCTTTGCCTGCCCCGGGAGGGCCAAATAATACTAAATTTAACATTTGAGTGATTTAAAAAATAAAAAAATAAAGCTACGACTTTAATTGGTAAATGGCATTTAAATTTCGACCAAATCCGTCATAATCTAAGCCATAGCCCACTACAAATTTATTAGGTATCTCAAAACCAATGTACTTTACATCTACTTTGTTTTGCAGCGCTTCGGGTTTAATAAGCAACGAAACCACTTCTACACTGTTTACGCCCCGATCCACAAATTGGTCGAGTACGTTCTTCATCGTATGCCCTGTATCAACAATGTCTTCAATAATAATTACATCACGTTTAAATACGTTTTCGTTTAAGCCAATCAGTTCTTTAATGTTACCGGTACTGGCCATTTCCTGGTACGAGGATAGTTTCATAAACGAAATTTCGCAGGATAATGAAATTTCCTTAAACAAATCGGCTGCAAACATAAAAGAGCCGTTTAAGATGGCAATAAATAAAGGTTGAGTGCCTTTATAGTCCTTATTAAGTTGTGCCGCCAGGGCTTTTACTTTTAGTTGAATTTCTTCGCTGCTTAAGTAAGGAACAAAATTTTTGTCTTTAATAGTCATACATGAGGTAGCATGTGAAATGCAAAGCTAAAGTATATTCGGTAGTTGGGTTAAGCTTTTGAACAAATATATTCAGATATTTTGGGCGATGGTTTGCAGCATCGAGCTAAGCCGGACTACATCCAGCAGGTTTGCTTGTTCGTTGGCAGAATAGGGGTGATGCACAGCCACTCCGGTAAAAATCCAATCAAGGGGTAATGGAGTGCTTTGTAGTTTGGCACCATCGCTACCTCCGGTGGCTTCAACTTCTTTTTGAAATACCAATGATTTTTTGTCGAGCAGGTGGGTAACCTTAGCCACAAAGGGTTTTAAGGAGGGCTAAATTTATCTCGCAAATGTATTTGTTTCTGCTTCCATCCTTACCTGTTAATAAAAGTAAACTTCCGGGACTTTTTTTAGAGGTTAGCGTTTAATTAAACCCACCAATTTTTGAACTTGCGCAGTACGGGCAAACCGGGTTTCGCCTAGTTTTCGAGAGTTTTGTTGATAGGTTTGTAGCTT
>JALWRJ010000479.1 GCA_026994125.1 Cyclobacteriaceae bacterium
GGTATAAATCGAGGCAGCTGTGGTATAGGCTTCGGCACTTTCTTGCTTGCCATTGGCCAAATCTACTTGTGTTTCGGCCAGGGCAGCGTATTCGTTTGCTTTAGCAGGGTTTTCTTTAGCCATAGCCACGTAGGTGGCAGCTAAGTTGGCGTGTGCATTCCAGCTATCAGCCTTAGCAATAGCAGCTTTGTATATGCCTTCTTTTTCTGATAGGTCAGGAGTAAGGCTGGCAGCATACATTAGTTCTTCAATTGATAAGGTATCTTTTGAAGCGGTGCCGGCTACAATTTCTTTGGCTAATACAGAAATTTCTGCATCTGTTTTTTTGTCTTTAATTGTTAAAATTTCGGTTTTGGCCGAACGTAAACCGGGGTAGATGTCTTTAAATACTTTTTTATAGCCATCTACTTTTCGTAGTGCTTTTTCTTTGTCTTCAAAAGCACCGGGGCCGTTTACAATGTTAAGCATTTCAGATTTTGCTTCGGCAGAAATACCGGTGTAATCGGCTAGGGCAGCTTTAAAACCATTCCAATCATCTACAATTGGTTTAAGAATAAATTTGATGGAGTCGGCCATGCCTTTGTAATCGTATTTATCCATTTGTTTGCGGTAGTATTTTTCAATTACCGCTGCTCTATCTTCGGATAGTTTAGAGTTTATACGCTCGGTTCCTTCGGGTGAGTGGGTACCGGTAATGGTTACGGTACGGGTTACATTTTTCTCTGCGATAAAGGCTTCAAATTCTTTACCTCTTTTGCTTCTACGCTCAGAGTATTTTAAGTTAGAACGACCCTGATCGAAGAAGAAATCTATTTTAGTAGGGATTAGTTCTTCCTGATTGTTGTAACCATGACCTGCATAGGCGGCAAAATACACGGGTTTTACCATTTGCGAAGTAGTTATAACGCCTGGAGCTACCGTCATAGGTTCAGCTACCGCTTCTTTGTCTTTTCGAGGGTCGCGAGCAACACCTTTAACTATAACGTTACCACTTTTCATGGCCTCGGTATAGGCAAACGAGAAACTTTTTGATGCAGTAGGTTGTGTTTCGTTGCTCGAAGGGTAATCGGCTGCTTTGAATACAATAGATTCAAGAGGCATTTCCTGATCGCCATATTGATACACAACATTTACTACATACTCCTTGTCTTTAGGGAGCATTTTTACCGGTAGCGTGGCCGACATATCAAATTTCACAGAGTCGCCATGCAATTCCAGTGGGTTAGGGTTTACTTTTAGTTGTTGGTCTGAAGCCAATTTTGCCATTTTAGTTAATGAGCATCCGCTCAAGGTTAAAACAGCCAACAAAACAACCGCATTTAGGACTTTTTTCATTTTATAATTTTTTGGTTTAAATAGGTACTTTCAAAATGAAATACAATTATATAAAAAAATAACGTTAAACGACTATGCAAAGAAGTTTTGTATATTAATTTTGTGATAATTACTATTGTTTCTGAAAAAAACAGTAGCAAAATAATAGTTTTGGCGTATGAAAAAAATACAGGGATTTGTAGAACATCAAATTTTTGGCGTGTGTACCCGCTTGGGTGAAAAGCTGGGCATTGCAACATCCAGCATTCGGCTATCTTTTATATACGCATCATTTTTTACCTTTGGGTCACCCATCTTGCTGTATATAGCGCTGGCTTTTGTTATGAATATCCGTAAGCATTTGCGCAGGTTTAATGCGGCTTGGTATTACTAGGGTAGCTATTGTACACTTTATTGGCACATTCGGTCATAATTTTATATTACTTATTGGGCAGGGCGCTGTATGTTTTTATTTTTTTTATAAAATACTGCCAAACAATGCTGTAGGGTTTTCTATAATTGGTTCCATTGCTAGGTTGGAGATGCTTGTTTTTATACGCCTTTTTAGTCCGCCAAACTTTTATGTGGGCTTTCCATACTGCCATACTTTGGCTGCCTTTGCCTTGTACTAAATAATATATGGCACTTAACCAATCTAGTACAATACGAACCAGTAAAATTTTGGTAAGTTGTTGTGGCGGAAGGTTTTTGTATAATAAGTATAAGCCATTTCTAAAGTTTAGGTACGTTTTAAAGGGCGAAGCATACGAAAGGGTAGCGCCTCCTACATGGTACACGGTGCTTTCGGGTATAAAATAGTGAAAATATCCTTTGTGGGCTAACCTCCAACAAAAATCTATTTCCTCCATGTGGGCAAAAAAGGTGTCATCAAAACCACCTACTTCAGCAAAGTAAGATTTACGTACTACAAAGCAAGCGCCACTAGACCAGCCAATGGCAACCTGGGTATCGTACTGGCCTTTGTCTTTTTCCAGAGTGTTAAACAAGCGGCCTCTGCAAAACGGGTAACCATATTTATCTATATACCCCCCACAAGCCCCGGCATACTCAAAATAATCTTTTTTGAGGTGCGATTTTATTTTGGGCTGCACCGTTGCCCAATCAGGATTAGTATGGAGGGCAGTTTGTAACGGAGCTAACCAGTTAGGGGTTACTTCAATATCGGAATTTACCAAGGCAACAAACTCTGCATTTATATGCCGTAAGAGTAAATTATACCCTTTGCTATACCCAAAATTACTGCCCAATTCAATGCATGTAATGGCAGGGTATTTTGTTTTTAAAAAACTAACCGAACTATCCGTAGAGTTGTTATCGCCTATGTATATGGGTGTATTGGGGGTATTGGCCACCAGGGCTGGAAGGAATTTTTCGAGGTATTCCTTTCCATTATAATTTAAGATGGCAATAGCAATCTTGTGCATTACATCATCGAGGATAAATCCATGCCGGGAATAGTAGGAAGCAACCCTTCGGTCGCTTTTTTAATGGTTTCTTTGGCTAAAACTTCTGCTTTTTCTATGGCAATATTGGTTGCGGCTACCACTAAATCTTTAAGCATATCCTTATCTTGCGGGCTAAAAAGGCTTTCGTCTATTTGCAGGTCGATTAATTGCTTTTTTCCGTTTACAATGGCTTTTACCAATCCTCCACCGGCTTCGCCCTCGGTAGTTATTTCGGTTAAGCTATCTTGCGCTTCTTTCATTTTTGCCTGGGCTTCTTTTACCTTGCCCATCATTTTCATCATGTCAAACATGGCTTTAGTTTTTAATGTTCAATGTTCAATGTTCAATGT
>JALWRJ010000480.1 GCA_026994125.1 Cyclobacteriaceae bacterium
CCCTTCCTCTGCCCTGCTCGAAGTACTAGACCCCGAACAAAACAGTACGTTTAACGATAACTACCTGGAAGTTGACTACGACCTTTCGAAAGTGCTTTTTATAGCTACTGCTAATTCGCTGGATACCATTCATCCTGCCTTGCGCGACAGGATGGAAATTATAGAACTAAGCGGCTATACTTTAGAAGAAAAAACCAATATTGCTCAAAAACACCTGGTGCCCAAGCAATTGCTTGAGCACGGCCTTACCAAAAAAGACGTGCGCTTTATGAAAGACGGCATTGTTAAAACCATTGAGGGCTACACGCGCGAATCGGGGGTGCGTAACCTGGAACGCAAGCTGGGCAGCATAATTCGCCATGTGGCCAAATCGATTGCCCTGGAAGAAGAACACCCCGCTGCCATTAAGGCAGATGATGTGGTGCGAATTTTAGGAGCCGAGGTGTTTGATAAAGAATTGTACCAAAATAATAAACTGGCCGGTGTAGTTACCGGGTTGGCCTGGACCCAGGTAGGGGGCGAAATACTCTATATTGAGTCGAGCCTGAGCCGGGGCAAAGGCAAGTTAACCATATCTGGGCAGTTGGGTGATGTAATGAAAGAATCGGCCATGGCTGCACTTTCGTACTTAAAATCGAATGCCGATAAATTAAACATTGATTACCGCATTTTCGACCACTACGATTTACATATCCATGTACCGGCCGGAGCTGTACCTAAAGATGGCCCTTCGGCTGGTATAACTATGCTTACTTCGCTGGCTTCTATTTTTACCCAACGCAAAGTTAAAAAACAATTGGCCATGACAGGCGAAATTACCTTGCGAGGCAAAGTATTACCTGTTGGGGGTATTAAAGAAAAAATATTGGCAGCCAAACGAGCCGGTATTAAAGAAGTTATTCTTTGCAGCAAAAACAAACGTGATATTGATGAAATTGACGCACAATATTTAAAAGGTTTTAAAGTTCATTACGTAGATGAGGTAGATGAAGTGCTCGAAATTGCCTTGCTAAACCAAAAAGTAGAACAAGCCATGGAGTTTGTTATCCCTAAAGCAAAAAATAAAGAATAATTTTGAAACCCCAACTAATATTTGTGCTGGCCGCATTGTGTAAATACAGTGCTGTTTATTCAGCTATTAAAAAAGTATGCAGGGTTGGGGTAATACGAATTTTATTTTTTTTAGGTTTACTCGGAGTGTTTCCGAATGCCATTGCCCAACAACCCGGTACGGTTGCTTATTCTTTTATAAACTTGCCTTATGCTGCTAAATTAGGAGGCTTGGGTGGGGTTACTACAAGTTTGCTAAACGCTGACAATACTCTTTTTCTTAGCAACCCGGCATTAGCTACCGATAGTATGTCTAACAAACCTTCGGTTAATATTACCTTGTTGCCCAATACAACTAATTTAAGCACGGCCGCGTATAGTCGTAATTTTAAAAAACTGGGGCTTTTTTCGATAGGAGTACAGTACGTAGCCTATGGCACCTTAGCAGGCTATTCCGATACCGGCACGGCTACTAGTAGTTTTAAACCTCATGAATCAGCACTAACATTAAGCTATGCCCGTCAAGCCAATAATTTTAGGTTGGGAGCATCTATTAAGCAGGTAGGAGCCAATATAGCAGATTATAAAAATATAGCTACTTTGTTCGATATGGGTGGAGTGTTTATACACCCTTCGCAACGATTTACCCTGGCACTGGCTATTAAAAATGTTGGGTTTCAATGGAAGAGGTTATCACAAAATGCTGAAGTTAATTTGCCCTTTGATGTGCAATTAGGTACTACCATTAAACCCGAGCATATGCCCTTTAGGTTTTCAGTAACACTCTATAAACTATATAAATGGGATTTAACACAACCCAACGAACAAAGCACCAATGCCGTGGCCGATAACTTGATGCGCCATGTGGTGCTGGGAGCCGAGCTTTTATTGAGTAACCATATTAACCTGCTTTTTGGATACAACCATTTGCGCAGAAAAGAATTAAAACTAAACGGAGTATCGAGTTTTTCCGGTTTTTCTACCGGCTTGGCAGTTAAAACTCGTTTATTTGATTTTGAATATGCCTTTGGTGGCTACCATGTGGCTGGTAATGCTAACATGTTTTCGCTTAGGGTAGATATGAATAAGTTAATTAAAAAATAAAAAAGCTTAAGGTTTTGGCGTGGCTTTTTGTGGCGTAGCAAAACAAAAAGCATGACAAAACTGGTTTGATAAACAAGGGGGTATAATACCTACTACCAAATAGAAATAGAACGATGAATATGCAATTAAACCTTACACCACAGCAAATTGTAAATGAGCTGGATAAATATATTATAGGACAGGCCGAGGCTAAAAAAAATGTGGCCATTGCCCTGCGTAACCGATGGCGAAGAATGAATGTACCAGGCGATATGAAAACCGAAATTATGCCCAACAATATTTTAATGATTGGCGCTACCGGAGTGGGTAAAACCGAAATAGCGCGCAGGTTGGCCAATATTGCCGATGCTCCTTTTATTAAAGTAGAGGCTTCAAAATTTACCGAGGTAGGGTATGTGGGTCGCGATGTAGAAGGCATGGTACGCGATTTGGTAGCTCAATCGGTAAGTTTGGTAGAAAGCCGTAAAAAAGCCGAGGTAAAAGAAAAAGCCGAAGCCATTGTGGAAGATATTATTTTAAATGCGCTCATCCCACCGGTAAAACCTAACGGATTGCCCAAGCATACTAATGCAACTAACCAGGAAACTCCACCTCAAACAGAGGCTGAGCTAAATGAGCGAACCCGGGAACGTTTTCGAGAAAAAATACGCAATGGTGAGTTGGAAGATCGAAAAATAGAAATAAGTGTGCAACAACCCAATACTTCGGGCATTGGCATGATTGGCGGGGGCATGATGGATGAGGCCTCGCTGATTAATATGCAGGAAATGCTGGGCAGCATAATGCCCAAACAGGCTAAAAAACGTAAGGTAACCATTGCCGAAGCCAGACGCCTGCTAATGGAAGCCGAAAGTGCCAAGCTTATTGATATGGATGAAGTAAAAGAAGAGGCACTAAGCAAAGCAGCCAATTCGGGTATTATTTTTATTGATGAAATAGATAAAATCGCCTCGGGGGGCAGTAAAAAAAGTGGAGCAGATGTGAGCCGTGAGGGCGTACAACGCGATTTATTGCCCATTGTAGAGGGGTCGGCCGTAAACACCAAATTTGGTGTTATAAAAACCGACCACGTATTGTTTATTGCCGCAGGAGCCTTTCATGTTTCGAAGCCTTCCGATTTAATACCGGAACTGCAAGGGCGCTTCCCGATTAGGGTGGAGCTTGAAAAACTAACTAAGGATGATTTCTACCGCATCTTAAAAGAGCCTCGTACTGCCCTTACCAAACAATATGCAGCCCTTTTTAAAGCCGAAGAAGTAGAGCTGCAATTTACCGATGACGCCCTGGAGGCTATTGCCGAAACCGCTTTCGAAATTAACGAAGAAGTAGAAAATATTGGCGCCAGAAGGTTGCATACCGTTATGAGCCGATTATTAAATGACTTGCTCTACGATGTACCCGAAGAAATTGGCCCCAATGCTAAAATTTCTATTACAAAAGAAATGGTAGATGAAAAACTAGCAGGGCTGGTTAAAAACAAAGATTTGAACCAGTTTATTTTGTAATGGTGAACCTGTGCAAGGTAGAAATAGTACGCCTAAATATCGATTGCCAAAAGCAATAGTTTATCCAGCACTTTGACGTATTCAGGGAGAAACTTTAGCACCCTTTGCAATAAACCCTTAAACCAGAAAGAAATAACGAATATCGAATGTTGAATACCGAATGATGAAGTTAAGTAGGTATATTGCGCTAAAATCTTTGAGCCCTTTGCGTAAATTTTCTAAAAGATAAGAATATGTAATTAACCCAGAATTCTTTTAGCAGCTTCCTCAGAAGCTATTAAGTTTCCAATAGCTTTGTTCAGCTCCTTATAATCAGTGCCATGTGTTAAAATATGCTGCAATTCTGCTGTTATATTTTTAGTGGTGCAATCTCCTTGTATCAATTCTTTTACTAACTCTTCATTTACAATTAAATTGGCTAGTCCAATATATTTTACCTTTATTAACCACTTAGCGATGTAGTAAGAAATAGCACCCGCCTTATACACAATTACTTGAGGTACATTAAATATGGCGGTTTCCAAAGTGGCAGTACCCGAGCACACAATGGCAGCTTTGGCGTTTGCCAGCACATCATAGGTTTTATCTACTAGCAAAGAGGCATTTGGTAAGTCAGTTACAGCATGATACAATTCAGAAGGTAAATTATCAACCCCTGCAATAATAAAATATTGATCAGAAAAATTCTTAATCACAGGAATAAGAGTGGGCAATATGCGAGTAACTTCCTGCTTTCTGCTGCCTGGTAATATAGCAATAATGCCTTTTTCTTCATTTAAGTTATTTGTGGTAAAAAAAGTGTTGTCCTTTTTATGAGCCTTTACAGCTTCCACCACGGGGTTGCCCACATATTCCACATCCCAATCAAATTTTTTATAAAAGGCCACCTCAAATGGCAAAATGCAAAGCATTTTATCTACCCGGTTCTTAATTTTATAAGCACGATTTTGGTTCCATGCCCAAACTTTTGGCGAAATATAATACACCACCCGAAAGCCGCCTTTCTTAGCAAAATCAGCAATTTTTAGGTTAAAACCGGCATAATCAACCAAAATTAAAACATCGGGTTGCCAGTTTTGTATGTCATTTTTGCATTGCTTAATAAACCTGGCAATGGTAAATAGGTTTTGTACTACTTCCATAAAGCCCATAAAAGCGAGTTGGTTATAATGAACAACCTGCGTACCACCAACAGCATGCATATAATCGCCTCCCCAAAACCTAAATTCAGCTTGCTCATCTTTGGCTTTTAAGGCCTTCATTAAATTAGAGGCATGCAAATCGCCCGATCGTTCTCCCGCAATTAGGTAGTATTTCATCAAAGGTTATTTTTGCACAATATTAGTGGTTTTTCTTCCAGCTTCCGACTCTCAACTTCTAACTTTTAAGTAACTTGCATCTTATGCACATCCGAAAGGTATCACTAGTTTTTATAACAGCTATTATTCACTTGGCTTTAACTTCATCTTGCCAAACAAAAAACAAAGCTATGCACGAATATACCAATAAACTCATTGCAGAATCGAGCCCATATCTTTTACAACACGCTCATAACCCTGTAGATTGGTACCCCTGGGGGGAAGAGGCTTTAAAAAAGGCCAAAGAAGAACAGAAACTAATTATTGTAAGTGTTGGCTATGCAGCTTGTCACTGGTGCCATGTTATGGAACACGAATCGTTTGAAGATACTACGGTGGCCAATGTAATGAATAAGTACTTTATATCCATTAAAGTAGATAGAGAAGAACGCCCCGATATTGACCAGGTATATATGGATGCAGCCCAACTAATGACAGGCCAGGGAGGTTGGCCGCTTAATGTAATTTGCCTGCCCGATGGCCGCCCCATTTATGCAGGCACTTATTTTAGCAAACAGAACTGGCTCAAAGTACTTAAAGGAGTGCACAATTTTTATGAGAAAAACCCTGAAAAAGCACACGAGCAAGCACAAAAAGTGCAGGATGGAGTAGCTCAAATGAGTATATTAGCTGCGCCCGAACAAACTGGTTTAGAGGTTAATGTTTTAGCTAAGGCTGCCAAAGACTGGGTAAACAGCTACGATGAAAAGAAAGGAGGTCGTAAAGGACGTATGAAATTTCCTATGCCGGTTTCATTGGAAGTTTTATTAGAATATGGTGTGTTGTACAAAAACGAAGATGCAAAAAATGCCGTGCTTACCACCTTAAACTCTATGGCCTATGGGGGTATCTATGACCAAATAGGGGGCGGTTTTGCTCGTTATTCTACAGATCCTGATTGGCATGTGCCCCATTTTGAAAAAATGTTGTACGATAATGGGCAATTACTTTCGGCTTATAGTAAGGCGTATAAGCTTACAGCCAACCCATTATACAAGCAGGTAGTAGAAAAAACAATTTCCTTTTGCCAACGAGAGCTATATAATGGCAAAGGGGCTTTTTACTCTTCGTTAGATGCTGATAGCGAGGGAGCAGAAGGCAAATATTATGTGTGGACTAAAAATGAAATAGTTTCAGTTATTGGTGGTAATCAACAAAATTACCTGGACTACTACGATATTTCCGAAAAAGGTAACTGGGAAGGAAAAAATGTGCTTCGCATAGTAACCCCACTAAACGATTTTTGCAACCAACGAAATTTGGATACGGCTACATTCAAGCAATTGCTAAACTCCCATAACCAAGCCTTACTAAAAGTGCGAGAGCAACGGGTACACCCCGGCCTTGACGATAAAATATTAACCAGTTGGAATGCCCTTATGGTAAGCGGGCTGGCCGATGCCTATGAAGCCTTAGGAAATGAAAATTATAGAGAAGTAGCGCTAAATACAGGTAACTTTATTTGGCATACCATGTGGGATGGTAAGGTGCTCCACAGAAATTTTAAAGAGGGTAAAGTAACCATAAATGGGTTTATCGAAGATTACGCTGCTGCCATTCAAGCCTTTATTAAATTATACCAAATTAGTTTTGATGAAGCTTGGCTTACACGTGCAGATACGCTTATGCAAGTAGCCTTCAAAAATTATTTTAATCACGATAACGGCCTGTTTAATTTTAAATCAGCAGCTGATGAAGGGTTATACGTTAGCAAATCAGCCATCGATGACAATGTAATACCATCGGGTAACTCTATGATGGCGCTTAACTTGTATTATTTGGGGCATTACCTTTATAAGGAAGGGTATTTAAAACAAGCCAAAAACATGCTGGCCTCAGCAACTCCTTACCTTACGCAACAAGCTTCGTTTTATTATAACTGGTTTAATTTATACCAAAAATTATTGCAACCACCTTACGAAATAGCCATTGTTGGCTCAAAGGCCGATAACTTGCGTAAACAACTGGCAGCTCATTACGTGCCCCAAGCCATTTTATTAGGCGGGCAGGAAGAAGGCCAACTTGAATTGCTACAAATGAAAAAAGTATCCGGAAAAACAATGGTTTATGTTTGCCAAAATAAAACTTGTAAACTGCCTGTAGAAACAGTAAAGGACGCTTTAGCACAAATTCATTAACCATTCAAAGAAAACTACCTTTACTCAAAATTTTTACGCAGGTGGATGGCACTCTGAGCAGGGTTAAGTTTACCCCAACACCAACACCCATTAACCAAATAACGAAGTTAAACCCTTTGCGGTAAAAATTTCTTTACAGTTAAAAACTAAACTTTCTTTCAAATTTTAAAGCAAGAAATACCAGTTTTAAAGCTGATATTCATCATACTTTTAAGAGGCAGGTTAGAGTACATTTGCTGTGCTAAAAAAACACATGTATAACCTAAAAAATTGCTGCCATGGGAACGACTAAAAGCAAAAAGCCCAAGTATCCGGGTAAAAGAATAACTACCAATGGAAACTTGCTGGTTTCAGATGTAGAAGGACTTATTTCAGAAGCCGGAGTTTTTTATCCAATTACCCCTTCAACCGAAATGGGTGAAAATTTTCAAAACAGGTTTTCAAAAGGTAAACTAAATGCTTTTGGCAAGGCTATTATGGCTATGGAGGCCGAAGGAGAACACGCTGCCCAGGGAGGAGCCATTGCCATGTCAGTAACCGGCAAGCGAACCGTTAATTTTACCTCGGGGCAGGGCATAGTATATGGATTAGAGCAATACTACCATGCACCCGGTAAGCTAAGTACTATGGTGTTGGAGGTGGGTGCCCGAGCCCTTACCAAGCATGCCCTTAATGTACATTGTGGCCACGATGATGTAAATGCTACCTTAGATACCGGCTGGAGTGTGGTTTTTGCCAAAGATGCCCAACAAGCAGCCGATCAGGCACTAATTTTACGTAAGGTAAACGAACTGGCTCTAAACCCCGGTATTAATGCGCAAGACGGATTTTTAACTACCCACCTGGAGCGCACCTTCTTAATGCCTGAGCCCGCATTGGTACGCGAATTCCTGGGCGCACCCGATGATATTATTGCTACCCCAACAAAAGCGCAACGCATCCTGTTTGGCGAAACCAGGCGCAGGGTACCTGTAATGATGGACCTGAAAAACCCTATCTTACTAGGCCCTGTTCAAAACCAGGAACATTATATGAATGGCGTGGCAGCAAGAAGAAATAATTTCTCCGAAGAAATCCTTCTTTTTTTTGAACAAGCCTATGATGAATTTGCAGAATTAACCGGCAGGCATTACGGCTTATTATCCGAATATAATACCAAAGAGGCCGATACGGTATTTGTGGCTTTAGGTAGTGCTGCCGAAAATATTGAAGCCGCAGTAGATTACCTTAAAAAAACACGGGGAGTAAATGTGGGTGTTATTCATGTAAATGTAATCAGGCCCTTCCCCGAAAAAGCTATAATCGAAGCCTTAAAAGGTAAGAAAAACGTAATTGTACTCGAACGCACCGATGAGCAACTGGCCGGTGAAAACCCCTTAACCCGCGATATTAAAGTGGCACTAAGCAAAGCCGAAGAAAACCATTACCACAATTCGCACAAAGGCTTGCCCTCATTAAATCCCGCTACCGAAAAACCTGTAATTATAAACGGAGTGTACGGCTTAGGCTCGCGCGATTTCAGGCAAGAACATATTATTGGCGCTTACGATTATGCCAAAGGAAATTTAAAACGCCAGGATGGTAAATCAATTACCGATGGCGAATCCTTCTTTTACCTGGGCATCGACCACCCCTATGCGGTAATCTCCAATGAAAAACCCTCCGGGTTACCACAAGGCTCCATTGCGGTACGCTTACATTCCATAGGTGGCTGGGGCATGATAACCACCGGTAAAAACCTGGGTATGATTTTGGGCGAATTCTCGAATTATATTGCCAAACGCGATGGCCGGGTAAACGAAGACGGCTCGCCCGAAGAAGTAATTAATATTAGCGCCAACCCTAAGTATGGTTCCGAGAAAAAAGGGGCGCCAACCAACTATTTTATGGTAGCCGCCCCCGAACGCATTAAAGTTAACTGCGATTTGCAACATGTTGATGTAGTGTTGTGCTGCGATCCCAAAGCTTTTCTGCATACCAATCCACTCCAGGGGCTTCGCAAAGGTGGTTCGTTTGTGTGGGAGTCCAACGAGCATACTTCGGCCGATGCCTGGAAACGCATTCCACGCAAATACAGGCAGCAAATCATCGATAACAACATAAAACTCTATGGGCTTAACGGCTTCGAAATAGCCGCTAAAGCCACCAATCGCGAAGATTTGCAAACCCGTATGCAGGGCAATTCCTTCCTGGGGGCTTTTTTTGGTGTTTCTTCGTTTTTAAATGATTACAATATACCCAAAGAAGAATTTTTAGCTACTGTTAAGCAACAGTACGAACATAAGTTTGGCCGATTTGGCGAAGCTGTTGTTGCTTCTAATATGATGGTAATGACCGAAGGTTTTGATAAGGTATTTGAAATTGAACATGGAAAAGTTGAGGATGAAGACACTTCTAATTTTTTAAGTAAGTTGGTTACTCCTTGCGAAATTGAGCTGTACGATATTCCTACGAATGGCCATTCTAAAGCCCCATTATTTAAAATGGAAACATTTGACAAAGAGTTTAGAGCAGACTTGGGCTATAACCAACCTGCATCGCCTTTGGCATCGGTGGGTATGATGGCCTCAGCCACCGGCTCCACAGCCAGTAAGTATGTAGCCAGGCGCGAAGTGCCCGTTTATATTGCCGAAAACTGCACCCAATGTATGGAGTGTATTGTAGCTTGCCCCGATACAGCATTGCCTAACACTGCTCAGGATATAGATACGGTACTAAGAACAACCATACGAAGCTATGTAACCGATGCAACCACTAAAAAGAATCTTTTAGATAAAATACCCGATGTGGAGGCTAAACTGAGGGAAGCAATGCTGGAAAAGGCTGCCATAAAAGGAGATACTACAACATTTGCCGCCTTGGCTATGAACACCCTTGTTGAGTTAAATCTTTTGCAAAAAACAGACCAAGCGTATGGGCAAATGGCCGAAATCTTACAAAAATTGCCCATAGCCTACCATAATGTAAAAGGTATATTTAGCAGCAAAGAGAAAAAAGAACCGGGGCAAGGAGGTGTTTTTAGCATTTTTGTAAACGACCTGTGCAAAGGTTGTGGGGCCTGTGTGCAGGCTTGTGGTTCGCACGAAGCCTTAGTAATGGCGCCCGAAACCGAGCAAATTCATACCGATTATAAATCGGCCATTAACTTTTTAGATTTACTGGGCAATACCCCAAAAAAATATTTGGGTAAATACAACCCCGAAAACCCCGAAGAAGCCAAAGCCGCTATGCTCAAGTTTCATCTCATGCTGCGGTCGCAATACGAAGCCTTAATGTCGGGCGATGGAGCCTGTGCCGGTTGTGGCGAAAAGTCGGTTTTACATGCAGTGGCCTCATTAACCGAAGCAATGATGCGCCCCATCTATCATCGAAAAGCCGAGCGTTTACGCACTAAAGCCGATGATTTGGCCTCTCATGGCGTTAGCGTACTTGCCTCTTTAAAAGATAAAGATGAGCCTACCTATCAGTTGTTTAGAAAAACGGTGCTTCATTTAATTATGGGCGTGGGCTGTGCTACAGCCTCAGCTACCGATGCCCGTATTGCCGATGAGTTTACAGGAAACGATAAAGACATTATTGATGCACTGGTAGCGGTGCTTAATCAAAATGCTTATAATTTAAAAGAGTTACAGGCCATAGAAGGCCGCTTACCCAACGGGATGGCCGCTATGGCCATGACAGCCCACACTGGTTGCAATACTGTTTATGGTTCTACACCGGCCAATACGCCTCACCCTTACCCCTGGATGAACTCCCTTTTCCAAGATGGTGCTACTATTGGTTGGCTCATAGGCGAAAGCTTTATTAACGACCATGCACGTATGTCGGTGATTCCCGAACGATTAACAAATATGGTGCTGGAAGGGTTTAGCAAGCCTTATACCGAACAAGATTATTTTGCATTTACCCATTTTACCGATATGGATATGACAGATCTTGAAGTAATTGAGTTGCCTAAGGTTTGGGCAATTGGAGGGGATGGTGCTATGGGCGATATTGGATACCAAAATGTATCTAAAGTAGTCATGCAAAACAGGCCTAATGTTAAAATGCTAATGCTCGATACCCAAGTGTACTCTAACACCGGAGGTCAAAACTCTGAGTCATCGCCTATGACCGGTGGCTTTGATATGAACCAATTTGGCCCGGCTTCCCAAGGAAAGCATTCCGAACGTAAATCGGTAGCCGAGTCCTTTATTTCAGGGCATGGCTCACCATTTGTTGCCCAGGTTTCTATGGCCAATAGTGGCAGTTTATATAAGGCCATTATTGATGGCCTGTACTATAGAGGAACTGCATTTTACCAGGCCTATACTTCGTGCATGCCCGAGCATGGCATACCTGATTATGCAGCCGAGCTTCAAGCTTTAAGAATCAGAGATTCACGAGGAATGCCCGAATTTGTGTTTAATCCGGAGTTGGGCGAAACCTACTTCGATGCCCTCAATATAAAATCAAATCAATCGTACCAAACCGATTGGGCTACCAAAATGGCTCCGATAACCAATAAACGGTACACCTATACTGTGGCACATTGGGCATTTACCGAAGCACGTTTTAGGTTGCATCATAAAATTATAAAGCCCGAAGCAGCAAAAAATATGATACGCCTGGAAGATAAATTGGAATTAATTACTATGAATGATGTAATTAATCGGAGGCATACGCAGTCGGATCACCGATCGTATATTCCTGATTTTGGTGTGTATGCTGTTGACTACGATACCCAAGGAAATGAAGTGTATCATGCCTTATCTACCCAAATGGTATTGTATGTTGTAGAACGAAGAAAAGCCTGGCGGTTATTACAAAGTAAAGCCGGAATTAGCAACAAGGATTATATCCGCCAAAAAGAGCTATTGGCCAAAATAGATAAAGAGGGCAAAACAGTAATGGAGGCTAAAGCAGAATTAGAAAACGCTTAATTTACTATGGACAATTTAGCACTCGAAAAACTTATTAACCAATCTAACTTTCTATTAGCGCAAGCGCAAGATGAGTTAAATAAGCCCAAACATGAAATGGTAGCATTTGCAGCTTGCCAAAC
>JALWRJ010000481.1 GCA_026994125.1 Cyclobacteriaceae bacterium
TATGAGGTCGGCTCCCAGTACGCCATTAAGCAATTCCCTACGTTTAGGTACGGTGCGTAAAAGCTCAAAGGTTGGGAATGGGATATGTAGAAAAAATCCAATGGATGCCAATGGGTAATGCTTGCGTATGAGTTGAGGCACCAGCATAAGATGGTAATCCTGAACCCAAAAGATATCCTCTTTAGTGGTGTTTTTTAATACTTGCTCGGCAAATAAATAATTAACAAACTGGTAGTCGCGCCAGGTGCGCTCATAAAAATCGGAGTACTGCTGAAAATAATGAAAAAGTGGCCACAAGGTGGAATTGCTAAAACCACTATAATAGCCCGAAAACTTATCCTTGGGTATAAAAACGGGCGTCATGCCATGGGTAGCCAGTCTGTCCTGTATAAGTTTTTGCTTTTCTTTTTTGTTGGTGTTAATCCCCGGCCAACCAATCCAGTGTACCTCGTACTCCGAATTTAACGAATTTAAACCGGTTGCCAAACCACCGGCACTTGGGGTAAAAATTAGCTCTCCGTTACGTTCGGTAATGGAAATAGGTAAACGGTTTGCGATAATAATAAGCCGTGCCATATTGGGTGGGGTTATAAATAACTAAAATACGAATTAAGCTTAATAAATCACCTGCATTTTCTGCCTTTCATTTTGGTTAGTGCCTTGTATCAATTAGTTCATTGCTACTCTAGTTGTTCTTTTAGCCGTAAAAAAATAAAAGCTACAGCGGGGCAAATACCTGCATTTTTTTGCGTAATCTTTAAAATGCCCAGTTGATTTACCCGGTCAGTATGCGGGTATTCGCGACATGCTTTGGGGCGGGTATCGTACACCTGGCAGTGGTTGTTTTCAGCTAAAAATGGGCAGGGCATGGCTTTAAAAACGTAGTCTTTGTCTTCATCTATGCGTAAATAATCTTCCATAAATAAGGCCGGTTTTTGGCGCACAGTTTTGGCCAGGCGGTTAATATCTTTAGTGGTAAGTAGCGGACCGGTGGTGCTACAGCAGTTAGCGCACTGCAGGCAATCAATCTGCTTAAATGCCTCGGTGTGTAGCTGATGAATAAGTGAATCGGCAGCTCCTTTGCGTAGCTTTTTAAGCTTAGTTGCAACTTGTTTTATAAGCTTAGGTTGCTGTTTAAGTTGCGTTAGCAGCAGGGTGTATTCCGGGGGCATAGCTAAACTTTATCCAGCGTTTTACGTTTTTCTGCTTTAAGCCCTTTAAAAGCACTGGGCGTTAGTCCGGTTTCTTTTTTAAACTGGTTCGACAGGTACTGTACACTGCTATAATTAAGTTTCCAGGCTATTTCGCTAAGCGATAGTTCATTGTACATCAGCAACTCTTTTACATATTCCATTTTTTGAGCAATAATGTATTTCTCAATCGTGCGGCCTTCAAGCGATGAAAAGGTTTTGCTCAGTTGTGTGTATTCGGTACCAAGGCTGTTTTCTAAAAAAGTAGAAAAATTTTCGCTGGATTTACGGTGTGGTTGGTCGCTTCTAATTTCCTTAATGATGGTTGATTTAAGTTTATTAATGAGCTGCGACTTTTGGTTATCAATAAGCTCGAATCCCTGGCTTCGCAGTTGTCTGTCAATGGTTTTATAATCTAACGCTTTTGTTGCTTGTACTTCTACTTCGCCCAGCTGAATTTTACGCACTTGTAAATCCAGGTTTTCTAATAATTGCTTTACGGCCGAAATGCATCGGTCGCACACCATGTTTTTTATAAAAAGGGTAGTATTACTCATTTTGTAGAAGTTTTTATAAGTTTCGCAATTTTTCCGTTTCCACACACCCAGCCTATGTTTTCATTGGCAAAGGCTGCTGTTTGGTAGTTATCGTTGGATATGGACTGCCAGTGGAGGCCGTTATCCAGCGAAATATCAATGCCCGAGCGCCCAGCCGCCAACCAACATTGGGTGCCCGGTATGGTTACTACCACCGAACGGTAGCCTCCGGGTGGTTGTTCGGTAAGTAATTGCCATGTTTGGCCACCATCGGTGGTGAAGGCCGCATTGCGGTAGGTGTTGGTTTTGTCTTCGTAATTGCCCCCCACAGCTAATCCGTAATTTTTACTACTAAAAGCCAACGAAAAAATACCTCCGGTAGGCGTGGGCTGTTGCATACCGCTTTTAAAAACTTGCCAGGTTTGCCCCTGGTTCACCGACTTAAAGATACGTGCATTTGGGCTTCCCAGCCCAATCCAAACGGTAGAGTCCCCAAAAGTGGTTAAACAAGTGCCACTGGCAGCAAAGCCTCCTTCTCCCTTAGGTGATGGAGGCAAATGGGTGGTATCGGCCAGTTGCCAGCTTTGGCCTCCATTGCGGGTGGTTAGTAGCATTAAGTGTCCGTTAATAGCATCACCAAAGGCAATGCCATGCTGTTCATTCCAAAAACTCATGGCATCCAAAAAAAATTCAGGATGTGTATTTATGTAAGTTCGCTCCCAGCTACTACCTCCGTCATGAGTGCTATATACCATGCCAGGCGAACCGGCCGACAAGGCCACGGCACGTAGGCTGTCAAAAGCTTCAATATCTCTAAACTCAACTCCAATAGCTTCTTTAATACGCTTGTTTTCCCAGGTTTCTCCGCCATCTATGGTGCGCAGCACCGTGCCAGCCGAACCGCTTACCCATGCCACCTGCTCATTAACCACCGATATACCTCGTAAGCTGCTGGTAACCGGCACTTGTTGTGGCACTAACTTGTATTGAGCGCTTACTTGCAACACGCTCAGTAAAAATCCTGCTAAAACAACTTGCTTCATACCCTAAAACTAGTTATAATTTTATTAACATAGTTTATGTACAAAAGATTTACAAGGTGCCCATAAATAAATTTTTATTATTGCTTGCCATGCTGTTAAAATGAAATTAAACACGAATGCTTTTTTGCTGTGCTATAAACGTGCGTGGGGTAAACCCGGTAATGGCTTTAAATTGCCGGTTAAAGTTCGAAATATTATTAAATCCGGCTTTATAACAGCATTCGGTAATGGTATAATTGCCTTGTTGCAGCCATTGGCACACCTGGTGCACCCGTAACTGGTTAAGGTATTCTACCATGGTTTTACGGGTATGCTTTTTAAAATACCTGCAAAAGGCCTGAGGGGTCATGTTAGCT
>JALWRJ010000482.1 GCA_026994125.1 Cyclobacteriaceae bacterium
TAGGGATTTGACCGATTTCGCTAAGTAATTGATCAATAGTTGTAATGGAAATGCTAATTGCATTATTTTCATTTTTATTTTCAATAACAGCATTCTGGGTGCTGGCTCCTCCATAATTACTAAACTTTTTAGTTGCGGTTTTTTCTCCAACTCCTTTTTCAATAAAATAGAAATTTTCACTATTTAGTTTATTTAGTGCAAGGTTTTCGATAGCTCGATTAATGGCAATCGGGTTTGGATCAATTAATAATGCACCACCAATAATGTCAGCCAGTACCCAAGTTCGGTTGCCAACATTGCAGCCCGCATCTACAATAAAGTCACCTTGCTTTAAGTTTTTTCTAATAAATTGGTTATCAATAAAATCTACGTTTCGAGTAAATAAATTGGCTTCGCCTGCATCGTGGTCGGGGTAAGGGTACACATAAGATTTATACCCGTTTTGAAACTCGATGATATGTTTTTTATCCCAATATTTATAGAATAAATACCATTTTAAATAAGTTGTAAAAAGACGGGCTCTATGTCCCTTGTTTAAAGGGTCTTTAAGGGTGTGCTTTCTTAGCCTGTAAATTACATCTCTTACTCCTTGTAAAAATTTCTTTTTAGTTGCCAATATGGATTTTGTTTATAATTTGTTCTATTCTCTGTATTTGTATCTCATATGTGTTTGCTAATGCCCAATTTTTACGCATTTGTTGTTTTTCGGGGCTGTTGTATTGATCTAATTTGGCCACTACCTCTTTAAATTTTGTCGGCAGATCTACGTAATTCTCCACCATTTCCAACAGGTGTCTTTTGTCTTTGTATTCATCCGTCCAACTTGCTACAACTACCTTTCCACTTGTCAGGTATTCGAGTAATTTATGCGGATTAGCCAATTGTTCCTTGTATTTATGGGCCTGATAAGTAAGTAAAAGCACATCCATTTGTTGCAGAAAGGAAGGTATTTCTGCGGCTTTCAATTCACCAATAAAGTAGGTATTGGGCTGTTGTTGCGCCTTGCCTAACCATTCAGGCGGTGCGGTATCATTTGACAGATTGCTGGCTTTAGCAGGACCGGCAAAGTAAAAATCAACATGCGGATGGCTGGTGACCAGCCGGTGAATCAATTCCCAGTCAAGATAGCGGATTAGCAAGTTGCCCAGATAACCGGCCTTTACCCGTTGATTGGCCCCCGGCAGCTTCACCAACTTGGGATTGGCAACTGTAGCCACACCATGTCCCAACTTAAAGGCATTGGCCGAGTATCGTTTTTGCCGTTCAAGAATGAAATGGGTACTGGCCAGACACAAATCAGCAGTAGTACACAATAGCTTGGGGTTCTTATCTTCGCTAAGGTCAACAATATGGCTGATACGGAGTTTTTTTGCCAGCCTTTGTAAATTAAAAAAGCGTGAAGAATCGAGATTCCAAATGATGTCAAAGTAAACGCCACAAAATTTTTCCAACTTTTGTATCTCTTTGGCTATGATCCTGGCTGAGAGCCAATCGGGCATCCGGGCCAGCCCCCGCCACGAAGGCCTGTAATCCAACACAAACAGATTCTTGTCAATATTCTTTATACCAAACCTTTTGCCGGGCGGGTTCAGAAAGAAAACCCAGTTGCCACGCACAGCCAGGGTAGTGGCATAGTGGTGCTTGGAAACAAAATTGCTCCCCCAGGCCTCGGGCGAAATCAGTAGAATGGTTTTATTTGTTAGCTTCAATTAAGTAGCTGCATGAACATGTTTATGGTATATAATGGCACATTAATAAGCGTTGATTCTTGCCTGTAATTAGCCATGGATACCCGGATAGTAACTGGAGGATTAAATTTATTTTGATACACTTTAAGGCTTTTTGCTCGTAGGTTTTCTTCCGATTTTACTTCTATGGGTATAACCTGGTTTTCCCGTTGTATGACAAAATCTACTTCGGCCCTGGCATTTTGACTTGACCAATAATTGATATTGCCGATATTCTGTACTAGTAATTGCTGTAGAACAAATTGTTCAGTAAGAGCTCCTTTAAATTCTGAAAATAAAACATTGCCATGCAAAAGACTTTGGGCATCTAATCCTGCCATTGCGCCTAATAGCCCTATATCTACTATGTATAATTTAAACGACCTTAAATCCTCGTATGCTTTTAAGGGTACTGTTGGCTTGTTTACCCGATACACCTTATGTAATAATCCACAATCGGTTAACCAGTTAAGTGCTTCTTCGTACTCTTTGGCACGTGCTCCTTTTTTTATGAGTCCATAAATAAATTTCCGATTTTCTTTGGCTAATTGAGATGGTACAGAATGCCATAACATTCTGATTTTCGGTACTATACGATTAGGGGCATGTTTTGAAAAATCTTGTTCATATGCCTTTAACAAATTTATTTGCAATTCACGAACTTTTAAGAAGTTTAATTCTTTTGTAAATAATTGTACTATTTCAGGCATTCCGCCAACAAAGTAATATTGTTTAAGCCGTTCAATAAATTTATTCTTAAATAGGGTAATTGTTTTCCAATCAACCTTGTTAAGTAACTGAACAAGTGAATGCTCGCCTGTAGCTTCTAAAAATTCCGTAAAAGTGAGTGGATGTAAATCCAGGAATTCAACCTTTCCAACAGGAAATGATGTTCCGCTATTTAGCGCTACACCCAATAACGAACCTGCCGCTATTAGGTGGTATTGTGGAGCATTCTCATGAAAATATTTTAATGCTGTAAGGCCGCCTTCTGCTTCCTGAATTTCATCGAAAATAATAAGGTCATCCTGGGTTGGCAGAAAGCCTACTTCAATAGATATAGCGGTAAGAATACGCTCAATATCAAAATCTGTTAAAAAAAGGCTCCTCAGGTGGGAACTGCTTTCGAAGTTTATATAAACATATCGGTTATACTCTAACCTGGCGAACTCTTTCATTAACCATGTTTTACCTACTTGTCTTGCCCCTCTTATGACAAGTGGTTTACGGTCATTTTTTTGCTTCCACTGAATAAGGTTTGTTAGGGCTTCTCGCTTCATTTGTCAAATATACGCATTAATTCGTACTTAAAAATGTTTTATATTACACTTTTAAGTACAAAATAGTGTAATTTTCATACTAAGATTACATCTGGCAGGCATTTTATGGTAAAA
>JALWRJ010000483.1 GCA_026994125.1 Cyclobacteriaceae bacterium
TACCGCCTAAAATTATGGCTTTAAAACCGGCTAATTTAGGCCGGGTTTCAGGATTTGCCCATATTTGTTGCAATTGCATAGGCACCATGGCAGTAAAATCAAAATGCTCCTGGGTGTGCAGCAATGGGTTAGCACTTGGTGTGTTTATGTGTAGCTGCATACCATAGTCAAAACCGCGTACCAGCATCATTTTACCCCCAATATAGGCGGTATCAATACACACCAGCGCCTTGGCATTTTTAGGCAGGTTAAGTGCCCGCATGGTTTGGTGTGCACTGTATTGCATTTGTGCACGGGTAAGCGTAATTTCTTTGGGTTGGCCTGTAGAACCCGATGTTTTTTGCATAAAATGCGCTGTTCCATTGAGCCATGCCCTGCAAAAGGTTAGGGTGGTTTCTTCAAAGGTATTTTTCGGTTGATATTGACCGGCTTTTAATTGCGCATGGCTGATTTGTCTGCCATTTAAAACAATAAAATCAGCCATAGTAATCAGTAGTTTAATACAACTTCAATAGGCATAGTACTTAAGGGAATTTAGGGAATTTATCAAAATCAGGATCCCTTTTTTCGAGGAACGCATTTTTTCCTTCTTTGGCTTCGTCTGATAAGTAGTACAATAGGGTCGCATTTCCGGCCAATTCCTGAATACCTGCTTGTCCGTCCAGTTCGGCATTAAACGAGCTTTTGAGCATTCGCAGGGCAAGAGGGCTTCGTTTAATCATTTTTTTAGCCCACGCCACATAGGTTTCTTCGAGTTGCTCAAGGGGTACTACTTTGTTTACCAGGCCCATGTCCTGGGCTTCTTGTGCATCGTATTGGTCGCACAGGTACCAAATTTCGCGTGCTTTCTTTTGGCCAACAATGCGGGCCAGGTAACTGGCTCCAAATCCACCATCAAAGCTACCTACTTTGGGGCCAGTTTGTCCAAAGCGTGCATTTTCGGCTGCTATGGTTAAATCGCACACTACATGCAATACATGGCCGCCACCAATAGACCACCCGGCTACTGCCGCAATTACTGGCTTAGGAATTGAACGGATGAGTTTTTGTAAGTCGAGTACATTTAGCCGGGGAATGGTATCTTCGCCCACATAGCCGCCATGACCTCGCACACTTTGGTCGCCACCACTGCAAAAAGCCTTGCCGCCTACTCCTGTAAATACAATTACCCGAATCGCTTCATTATCGCGGCAGTAGTTCATGGCGTCAATCATTTCGCTTACGGTTAGTGGCGTAAAGGCGTTATGTACATGCGGCCGGTTTATGCTTATCCGTGCAATACCATCGTATTGTTCAAACAAAATTTCTTCGTAAGATTTTAAGGTTGTCCAGTCGTAGTTCGATTCCATATTTTTTTTGCTTGTTGCTTAAATTTTTTAAATACTTCGGTGTTTACATCTATGAACGATTCAATTTCTAAAATTTTTGGGTGGCCGTCTTGTACCCAAAATTTGCTTAGCCCATTAGCCAACCCACCAATTGAAGCACAATGATAATACTTGAAGCCGAATTCTTCAGCCAGGTTTTTAGCTTTTAAATTTTGCCTGGTTATAAAAAAGGTGTCTTTCTCGGGTAGTTTATTAGGACCTTCTATTAAATCAAAAATGCCCCCACCATGGTTATTTAATAAAATAATGCGTAGGTTTTCGGGTATATGGTTGTGCCAAAAGGCGTTTCTATCGTAAAAAAAGGCCATATCGCCAGTAAGTAGCAAAGTGGTTTTTTTAGTAGCCAAAGCCGAGCCCAAGGCTGTACTGTTGCTGCCATCTATACCGCTGGTGCCCCGGTTACAAAACACTTCAATTTGGCGGTGGGTACTTTGCAAACCTACCAGGTTGGCATATCGTACAGCCATGCTGTTGGCCAGGTGCACATCACAACTCATGGGCAGGTTTGCTAAAATGGTGTGCATGGTGGTAAACTCGTTAAATACACCTTCTTTATGAAATTCTTGCAAAAAATCCCTGCTTTTGTTGTGGTAGTTTAACCAAAGTTGGCCATACTGATAATTGCTTTTTTGAACGATGTCTTTGATGCTACTAAAAAAGTTAGTGGGCGATACAGCTATGGTACGGGTTAATGCTTGAAAGGTATCGGCAGCTATGCCATCTTGCTGTATATGCCAGTGGGCTTTGGGCTTATACTTTCGTAGGAAAATTTTTAATGCTTTAGATAGTACCGATTTGCCAAAAGTTATCAATAAATCGGGTTGAAGCGCTTTTAGCTTGCTTTCCGGCAGGGCATCCAAAAAAATATCCTGCCCCGAAATAATATCGGGTATGGGGTGGAGGTTAGAAATAATATCGCCCACAACAGGAATATGTTTTTTAGCTTTTAACTCGCTTAATACCAGGTGCATTTCGGTAGATAAATCATGCTGTCCACCAACAATTAAGCGTTTATCGTGTTGGTTCCATTCATCTACCAGGTGTGCCCAATCGGCACCCGAAAGTTGCCTGGTGGTATAAGCAGGCCTGATAACTTTGGCACTGGCATAATCAACTTTTAATTTTTTATCTGGGTAAAAGGGTTCTCTAAAGGGAATGTTTATATGTACCGGGCCTTTGGCTCCACTATCGGCCAGGGCTACGGCCTCCGAAATTAGCCGTTCCAAATGCCATCCACTATCGGGGTGGGTTGTTTCGGTAGGGCACTGGTAACTCTTTTTTACATGATTTCCGTAAATGTTTTGTTGGTAAATGGTTTGCCCATCCCGTTGGTCAATCCATTCCGGAGGTCTGTCAGCTGTAAGTATTATCAATGGTATTTCCTGAAAAAATGCCTCGGCTACAGCCGGTGCGTAGTTGTAGGCAGCACTGCCCGAAGTAGCTACCAACACCACAGGTAGTTTAGATTTTTGTGCTATGCCCAGCCCGGTAAATGCAGCCGAACGCTCATCGTTAATTACATACGTGCGAATGGCCGGGTGGCGGTTAAAACTAATAATCAGTGGAGCATTTCGCGAACCGGGCGATAACACGGCATGTTGAACGCCCAGCCGGTGGCAAATTTCAGCAATATTTAAGATATGCTTGTAGTCCACTTAGCTCAAAATAGTTAATAATGTATTAAATTTCAGCTCGGTTTCTTCCCACTCCTTTTCAGGTTCCGAACAGGCG
>JALWRJ010000484.1 GCA_026994125.1 Cyclobacteriaceae bacterium
GTATATAAACTCGCCCGAAACGGCTATTTATGTTAAAAACCAGGTATTATATGGCTTGTTTCAAGCTAAGCAAGCCATTAGGATGGCCGAAAACTGCTACCTGGTAGAGGGCTATACCGATGTTACTTCGTTGCACGAAGTGGGCATTGAAAACGCAGTGGCTTCTTCGGGTACTTCGCTTACCGAGGGGCAAATTAAACTGGTGCATAGGTTTTGCAGTACCATTACCGTACTTTACGATGGCGATATGGCCGGCATTAAGGCTTCGTTACGTGGTATTGATATGATACTGGAACAAGGGTTAAATGTGAAAATAGTGCTTTTGCCTTCAGGCGAAGACCCGGACAGTTATTCCAAAAAGTTGGGGGCCGAGGGTTTTAAAGACTACCTAACTCAACACACCAAAGATTTTATTCACTTTAAGGCCGAATTATTGGCGCAGGAGGCAGAAAAAGACCCGATAAAAAAGGCAGAAAGTATTCGCGAAATTGTTTCCTCCATTGCGGTAATCCCCGACCTGATTCAACGCACAGTTTATGTAAAAGAAGCAGGCGATTTATTGGGTATCGAGGAAGCTGTTTTGGTAGCCGAACTCAATAAAAAACTCCAAAAAAAATCGAAACAACCACGCAAAGTGGTGGACGAAAACCCTGCTTTGCAGCCCGATACCCCTCCAGCAACACAAGAAATTAGCTGGAATGCCGAAGACATTATTATGTTTCAAGAGCGCGAAAGTATCAGGCTTCTGCTCGAATATGCGCACCTCGAAATTACAGACGAAACCTCCTTGCAATCGTTTTTAGTAAACGAACTGGACGATGTGCAATTTGTATCGGATGTACATGCGCAAATTTTTAATACTTTTAGAGAAGAATTAAGTAAAGGCAACACCGCTACCATCGATTATTTTATAAAACAAGGAACCCCCGAGGTACGCAAAACGGTTATTGATATTATTAGTCAAAAGCGCGAAGTAAGTCCGCAATGGGTAGATAAATATAAAATTTCCATTCCTGTTGAAACCGATAAAAACCACCTCGAAAGATCGGCCTTAACCCATATTTTGCGTTTAAAACAACGGGTAGTGCGTAAAATGCTTGAAGATAACATGGAACGCCTAAAAAAAAGCAAAGACCCGGATGAGCAAACCGAACTTCAAAAAATTCAACAAGAACTGAAACTAACCGAAAAGGAAATTGCCGACCAGTTAGGCAATGTGATTTTATAACCATTTTTACCTTGGGATTGTAGCTCAATTTGAATTGTTTTAGTAACTTACTGGCTAATTTTGCATCAACTAAATTTTTAAAGGGCATGAATAAATTAAATACCATTGAAGAGGCAATTGAAGCCATAAAAAATGGAGAAGTGATTATAGTGGTAGATGATGAGGACAGAGAGAATGAAGGTGATTTTATTTGTGCTGCCGAAACCATTACCCCCGAAATTGTAAATTTTATGGCCACCCATGGTCGTGGTTTAATATGTGCCCCACTTATCGAAGATCGGTGCGAAGAACTTGAATTGGAGCTAATGGTGGGTAAAAATACGGCCTTGCACGAAACTCCTTTTACCGTTTCGGTCGATTTAATTGGTTATGGTTGTACCACCGGCATTTCGGCCAGCGACCGGGCTAAAACCATTCAGGCACTGGTAAACCCTAACCTAAAGCCCAAAGAGTTGGGGCGCCCGGGGCATATTTTCCCATTAAAAGCCAAACGTGGCGGGGTGTTGCGCAGGGCAGGCCATACCGAAGCGGCTATCGACCTGGCTCGCATGGCAGGTTTTGCACCGGCTGGAGTGCTTGTCGAAATTATGAATGAAGACGGCTCCATGGCCCGCCTCTCCGATTTATGGAAAGTACGCGAACGCTTTAACCTTAAATTGATTTCTATTGAAGATTTAATTAACTACCGTTTGCAGCAGGAATCTTTAATAGAACGAGGCATACAAGTAAAAATGCCTACTGAATATGGCGATTTTGATTTAACTTACTACAAACAAAAAAATACAGGCGAAAGCCATCTAGCCCTTACAAAAGGCAGTTGGTCTAAGGACGAGCCCGTATTGGTACGGGTGCACTCATCGTGCGTTACGGGCGATATTTTTGGCTCGTGCCGATGCGATTGTGGCCCTCAACTACACGAAGCCTTGCGCATGGTTGATAAGGCCGGCAAAGGTGTAGTGCTGTATATGCACCAGGAGGGCAGGGGTATTGGCCTCGAAAATAAGCTTAAAGCCTATAAATTGCAGGAGCAAGGGCTCGATACCGTAGAGGCCAACTTAGAATTGGGTTTTAAAATGGATAACCGTGATTATGGAGTAGGCGCCCAAATACTGTGCGATTTAGGCATTTCTAAAATCAGGCTTATTTCTAATAACCCTAAAAAAAGAGCCGGGTTAATGGGCTATGGCCTGGAAATTGTAGATACCGTACCCATAGAAATTAGACCCAATGTGCACAACGAAAAATACTTGAAAACCAAGCGCGATAAAATGGGACATAAAATTTTAAAAGAAGAGTGAAACTATTTTTAGCTACTATACTTCTTTTGGCTGGCTTTTCGGCCCTGGGGCAGGAATTTCCTACCGATTTGTGGCACGATGGATTTGTGGTTTTAGTAAACGAAGATACCCTGGTGGGTAAAATAAAGTATAACCTGGAGCAAGAACTCGTTCAAGTAAAGAATAACAATAGAATACAAGCTTACAGCGGGCAAAAGGTGTTTTATTTTAGAATTTTAGATAAAACGGTAGATGCCTACCGCGAATTTTATACCTTGCCTTATGCATTGGTGGGAAACTACGAAGCACCCATTTTTTTTGAAGTGTTAGTAGAAGGTAAGCTTACCTTACTTTGTCGCGAAGCTGTAATTACTAAAACCGTTACCGATACAAACCCCTATTCCCCTGCCATGAGTTACAGCCAAAAGGTAATGGTGTACACCTATTATTTTTTAGATACCGAAGGCCACATTACTAAATATTCGCTTAAAAAGAAAGACCTGCTAAAAGTGCTATCAAACCGAGCCGACAAGGTAAATGAATACATACGAGTAAACCGGCTAAAAACTGATCGAAGGTACGATTTAAGCCGTATTATATCATTTTACAACGG
>JALWRJ010000485.1 GCA_026994125.1 Cyclobacteriaceae bacterium
ACTAATGCTTTCATAACTGTGTTTTTAAAGTTGTTGTTTTGAGTTTTACCATTTAGTTGGAATACGGACTAAAGTTAGCACCATATTTTTATTTTCGTTACTAATTTTAAATGCTGCTTTGTTTCTGTAAATAATTTTTAATCGTTGAACCGTGTTTTTTATACCATAACCATCCTGAGCAATAGGCTCCTTTAGTTGGCCACTATTTCGGATTTCTACTACCAGGAAGCTGTTTTCCATACTTGCTTTTAGGTATAAATGGCCTCCTTTTTTTAGTTTAGAGATACCATGTTTAATACCATTTTCTACCAAAGTTTGTATCATTAAAGGAGGAACTAATACCTTTTTTGCCTTATCCGTTACTTCTATCTTTGTGCTTAAACGCTCCTCAAACCTAATGGTTTCCATGGCCAGGTAATCTTTTACTGTTTGTACTTCTTCGCCCATAGGTATAAGCGCTTGCTTATCGGCCGAAAGCGAAGACCTAAGCATATTAGACAAGTGGTTTATGGCTTGCTTCGAACGTTTGGGGTCTTCATCAACCAATGCACGGATGCTGTTTAGGGCATTAAAAATAAAATGGGGATTAAGTTGCGATTTAAGCCTGTCAAGCTCCATGCGTTTGTTAGCCACTTCATATTTTAACGAAAGGTTATAGCGTTCAAAATAATGAAATGCATAATAGAGGGATGTCCAAACCAATAAAATAAAAAAATTACCTATACTATTACCAATAATATTGGTTGGGCTTAATAACCCCGGCCTATAAATTTGAAGCAGATACGATACCAACACACGTACAAAATAAATAGGAACTGCCATTAAAACGATGGAAGATAGCATCTTAGGCAGTAATTTTAAAACAGGTAAATGCAGCCAGCCCCATTTTTTATTTACGTATCGGTAAAAGTGAGTTGTGGCAAGCAAGAAAAGCGCTTCGATAAAAATGGCAAAAGCTATTTTAGGGTTAAATTTACCTGACACTAAATACCCGCCAAGAATAAGCGCCAAGGCATAAAGGCTCCAGCCAATTATTTGAATGAACCAATATGCTTTTTGTTTCTTTTCCATTTTGTGCACCAAATTACGGCTTGTACACACAATAAGAAACCAAATTTTATATAATCGGTTGCGGATGGTTTCTACCTGCCAAGAATTTCCTGGTTGGCATCGTTTAGCAAAACAGCTACAAACATAAGCCCGGCCAGCACTACCATACCCCAGGCCAATTTATTCCAAAACCCTAAGTGTGTGGTTATCATGTTAGCTTTTAGCAGGTTAATAATAGAAAACCCGGCTCCCATAAAAAAATAAAGGGCAGCCTCCAGCAGTTGTACGGCATGTACGCTTACACCACACATTACCAAAAAAGCCAAAGGTATTATAAATTGAGTTATGTTTTTCAAGTAATATTTTTTTGTAAAAATAGTAAAGGGTGTCATTTATAACACCCTTTTAAGCACTGATTCGTTTGTTAAACTATTTTGGTTAATTACCTCTCAGTTCCAGGTTATCGATAGACCAGGCCGAAGAAGCACTATCGGTACCGCCAACATACTGAAAAGCAATATACACCGAAGTACCCGACATATTACAGGGTGCCGTAGTAACCGTAACAAATTGAGAAGAACCTTTTGCCGGTAATTGGGTATCTACATTTTCAAGCCTTGTCCAGGTAGCACTACTGGGGTCGCCCGCCCCACTGTAATCGGTGGAGTAATGCACAAATAAATCGCCCGGGCCATCAAATAACGACTGCACATCAAATGAGAGGCTTATTTCGCTGTATGGCGAAGCATCGAAAGGATCCATGACCAACCAGGCGTTATCGGTACCGGCTGCACCTCCAAAGGCACTGGCGCGTACTGCACGCGAGTTATTGGTGCCATCGGCACGGCAACCCCAACCACGGTCGGTTTTAGAGCCGGCCACTACTACCTCTATAAAACCTGCCGGAGTAGAAAAATCATCGGTGCAATCTTCAAAATCGTGACTTCGAATAATGGTACCTGTGCCGGTAAGGTTACAGTTGCCTGGATCGGTACTTCCAGCCGGAGGGCCTCCTCCTCCACCTGTATTTTCGGAAAGATCAAAATTATCGATATCGTACGAAACTGAGCTGGCATTGGTGCCTCCTGTAAACTGGAAAGCTATATAAACAGCTTTTCCGGTAGCAGGGGCAATATCAACCGATACTTCCTGGTAGCTACCAGATCCACCAGCCGGCAAGCTAACTCCGCTAAACTCAGTCCAGGTGGCATTGGTAGGGTCGCCAGTACCACTGTAATTATCTGACCATTTAATGGCCAGGGTACCCGAACCGGCTTCTCTGGATTGGGCATCGAACACCAAACTTCCTTTTGTAATGGCTGTTAAATCAAAGGGCTTCTTAGAAATTAGCCAGGCATCGGCCGTACCGGCCACGCCTCCTAAAGCAGAAACCGAAACTGCTTGAGAACCCGATGTACCATTGCCACTACATTCCCATCCCCGGTCTTGCTTAGCGCCCGGCACTATTTCGTGTTTAAACCCAAAAGGGATACCAAAATCGGAACAAGCATTAAAATCGGTCGTATAGGGCACATTAAAAAATTCAGATACTGTACCGTCTTCAGAAATGGTAAAATTATCCATTTCGAACGAAGCCGAACTTGTATTAGAAGCCCCCACGTATTGAAATGCAAAGAATACTTTTTTTCCTATCAGGTTAGTTAGTTCGGTTGAAATATTGCGATAGCTATCTGAACCAGGCGTAGGCAGTTGAGCTTGAATACCCGGCACTTCGGCCCAGGTAGCCTGCGATGGGTCGCCTGCTCCACTATAATCCTCAGACCACCAAACAAAAAGTTCGCCATCTCCGGCATATCTCGATTTCATATCGAAACTCATAAAGGCCTGCGATACAGCCGTAAGGTCGAGGCTTCCTTTGGTAATAAGCCAGGCATTTTCGGTGCCTGTTTCGCCCCCAAAGGCACTGGCGCGCACCCCTCGGGTTCCGTTTAAGCCATCGTTAGCCCGGCAAGCCCAGCCTCTATCCGTTTTTACATCTCCAACAAATTCTTCAATCCATTTTTCAGGGGTGGCAAAATCTTCGGTACAAGATTCAAAAT
>JALWRJ010000486.1 GCA_026994125.1 Cyclobacteriaceae bacterium
ACGAACCCGGTTATGATGCCGAGGCTACAGTGTCGCCTAAAGGAGATAAAATTGTGTTTACATCGGATCGTTCGGGCGATTTGGAACTATACACCATGAATGTAGATGGCACCGGTGTAACCCAAATTACCCATGAACTGGGTTACGATGGCGGTGCCTTTTTCTCGCCCGATGGCAGTAAGCTCATTTTTCGATCTTCACGTCCTAAAACTGAGGCAGAAAAAAAAGAATATAAGGAGTTGCTGGCACAGGGGCTGGTGGCACCTACTCAAATGGAGCTCTATATTTGCAATGCCGATGGCTCTGATCTTCGACAGCTTACACAACTTGGAAAAGCCAATTGGGCTCCTTTCTTCCACCCTTCGGGTGATAAAGTGATTTTTTCATCCAACCATAAAGGGAAACGCGGGTTTGAGTTTAACCTGTTTATGATAAATACCGATGGCACCGGTTTGGAGCAAATTTCGTACGACCATGTGTTTGATGCCTTCCCCATGTTTTCGCCCGATGGTAAAAAAATAATATTCTCATCGAACCGTAATAATGGAGGTACCCACGATACCAACCTTTTTATTGCCGATTGGGTAGAGTAAGGGATGTGAAATATGAAATGTGAAATGTGAAATGTGAGATGTTATGACCTGAAACCTCCTCCTTCAAGAATTCAAATAGTTTGTTTTCAGTAAGTTATACCTAGTCTGGAGGTCGAAGGGTTTTTATTAAATTAGTTCCAGAGAAACTTATAAAACAATACTCTACAAAGTAAAAAACAGGTAATCTACCTAAAGGCACTTGGGTATATTTTACCTACATAATTTACCCGTAACTAGCCCCAGCGGGACTATTTTACTTCGGCTTACGCAATTGTTTAGTGTTGCTAAAGCTTGAGCGTTTTACACAAATTATGGATGATGATATTAAAACCGTAGAAAATATACGCAATAATAGGCCTAGAAAAGATTTAAATTTCAAAATCCTATATTTGTATTGAATCAATTATTGTTTAACAAGAAAGTTGCATTTATAACTTGAATCCAACAAGAAATAATAAATCTATTTTCGCTTTCCTACCATTTTTTCAAGTTATGCCAAACGTTTTTCCAATAGACTTTCTGCATCTTGGGGCTACATCAATAGTACATCATCTTCGTAATTCAAAAAAACCGGTTAACGTAGTATCTGAATTGTTTTCGTTTTTGTACACCACTGTAAAATAGTAGGTGCCTGTGGGGAGTTCTTTAGAACTGCCTTTATTAGCAACGCCTGTAAATATTACATCCTTGTTATTATAGCCTTCAATTTCAAACACTACATCGCCCCAGCGGTTAAATATTTTAACTGCGTTATTCGGGTAGGCTTCAATGTATTCAAATTCCAAAAAATCGTGTTTGCCATCGCCATTAGGCGAAACAGCATTAAAGGCTTTGATGGGCAAGGCGGCCACTTCAATAAATATGCTGGTTGTACTACAGGCTCCATCGGTATCGCACACTTCAAGGATTACCTCATCGGTGCCAAAAAATATAATGCCTGAATAATCCACCACAAGGTTGTTATTGGCATCGAGGCTGGCCACAGCTCCGCTGCCGGGTTGTTGAATAATACGAATGGATGATAAGTCGATATTACCATTCAAATCATCTATGAGGCTCACTACATCTATGGTAACTTTACCTCCCGGTGTGCCACTAGCTGTTGTACCCCCTATGGTTGGGGGTTCGTTTTCAATAGTTAGTGTAGCGGTTGCAATACTAAACTGCCCACACTGGTTGGTTATTCTAAAATCAAAGCTATCGGTTCCTACATTGCCTGCAGCAGCTGTATAGGTTATGGTTCCATCGTTGTTTATGCTGGTACTGCCCTTGGCCGGTGGGGTTTCTATGGTGGTTGTTAGTACATCACCTGTATTTATGTTAGCTCCGGTAAATGGGTTTATGGTAACTGTTTCATTTACTTTAAGCATGCCTCCATTTTGGTTGGTGGCTGTAATGGGTTGGTTAATACTTAATACCATTTGGTCGGTTATGGTGCCACAGTTGCTTGTTGTAGCTACCAGCGATATTGTTACTGAACCATTCGCATTATCGGTAGTGCCGGGCGTATAATCAATAGCTGAGCCTGAAGCATTAGCAAAAGAACCATCGCCTGAAGTGCTCCAGGAAAAACCGGTTGAACTACCTGTAACAACTCCATTTAATGTATAGGTGGCTGATGGACATACAAAGTCGTCCGCACCTGCATCTACGGTAGGGGGAGCAACAAATGTAACCACCATACTATCCGAGGTGGTTGCACAAACGCCCGGGTCATCAATGGTGTAGGTTAAGGTAACTGAGCCGGCTGCTGTGTCGTTTGTTCCAGGTGTATAGGTAGCTGTGGCTGTGTTTGCGTTGGTAAAACTACCATCACCTGAGGTAGTCCAGGTAGCTGCACTCGAGCTGCTACCACTAAGGGCTACCGTTCCGTTGCTGCAAATGGTTTGGTCGTTGCCGGCCGAAATGGTGGGCAGCGGTTGCAAGGAAATAAGCACTTGGTCGGTGGCAGCTGTGCAGGGACCGGAACCATCAGGGTCATCGGTGGTAAGGGTAAACGTAATGCTGCTCGATATACTATCATTAGTACCCATGGTGTAGGTGGTGGTTAAGCTTGTTGCATCAGCAAAATTACCATCTCCTGTGGTTGTCCAGGTAGTGGTAGACGCTCCGGTAGCTGTACCTGCTAAGTTAATTAGGCTACCTACACATACGTTAGCATCTGTTCCTGCATTGGCGGTAGGCGGAGTAGCGCACGTAAATTGAAATTCATCCAACGCTAAAAACAGCGGAGCATTCCCCAAATTAGGAAAATCTTGCTGCAACACTACATCATTAGTGCCATCGGTATTGGCACTATTAATAGTAGCCGGAGGGAAATTCATATATCCTTGAAAATCAGACCAATATATTTTTCCATTTTTACTATCCACCTCAATTCCATAAGGTAAATTAGGTGTTATGTTGGTAAACGAAATAATACTTTCAGTACCCGAAACATCGGCAATATCTGCACTGTAAATATCACCCGAGGGTGAGTAGATATCGCCATTCGAAGCCGTCCAATACAACTTTTGA
>JALWRJ010000487.1 GCA_026994125.1 Cyclobacteriaceae bacterium
ACTCATAAAGTAAGCCTAATTAAATGGCAAGAATAAAATATATCTATAATACAGAAACATGCCAGTATGAGCGTGTTACTATTAGTGCTTGGGATGTAGCCCTTAATTTGTTGGGGTTTCTTACGGTATCGGTTATTATAGCCATTGGAATGTTGTTGGTTTTTAACCGTTATTTTGAATCGCCCAAAGAGCTTGTGTTGCGTAAAGAGAACGAAGAGCTAAAATTGCACTATAAAATTTTAGATCGCGAAATGGCTGATGTACAGCAGATGTTGGAAAACTTAAAAGAACGTGATGATAATGTGTACCGTTTAATTTTTGAGGCAGATCCTATTCCGACCAGTATAAGAACAGCGGGTACCGGAGGAAGCAATAAATACAAAGAGTTACTTAATAAGGATTTAATCCAGGAAGATTTAATTGTAGATGATTTTAACCGGCTGGATAAGTTAAAACGGCAAATGTATGTACAAACCAAATCATATGACGAAATTATTGATTTGGCATTGCATAAGGAAGAAATGTTAGCAGCCATACCGGCTATTCAACCTATTCAAAATAAGGAATTAACACGCTTAGCCTCCGGTTTTGGTATGCGTATTCATCCTATTTATAAAATTAAAAAATTGCATACCGGGCTTGATTTTGCGGCACCACGTGGTACGCCTATTTATGCTACCGGGTCGGGAACCGTTAAAAAAGCACAAATTAGCTACCGAAAAACCGGTTATGGCAACCAGGTAGAAATAAACCATGGCTTTGGCTATGTAACTAAGTATGCACACATGCAAAAAATTGTGGTTAAAAAAGGCCAAAAAGTTAAACGTGGCGATTTAATTGGATATGTTGGTAGCACAGGAGGTTCTACAGCGCCACATTGCCATTATGAAATTATAAAAGATGGTAAAAAAATTGACCCTATTCAGTACATAATTCAAGATGTAACGGACGAAGAATATCAAAAATTACTTGATTTGGCCGCCAGAGAGAACCAATCATTAGGATAATTTAATTTTTTTGTGCTATCTTAGGGCGCTGTTACTGTTAGACCTGCACTACTTAATGAACCTAACCAACTACCAATATAACGAAGATTCGTGTGCCTACGAACCTATCGAGCCCTCGCTTGGGCAACGATTGGCCAGGCTTTTTCTCTATATTTTTAGTGCTACACTCGTGGCGGGTATTGGTGTGTATGTCTTATATCAAAATTATCCCAGCCCTAAAGAAACCTCCTACCTGGCCGAGCGTAAACTGATTGACCAGCAATGGGCTTACCTGGAAGTAGAGCAGGCCAATATTATGCAGGCTTTAAAGGCTTTACAGGTAGATGATGAAGAGCTACGGCTTATTTTGGAGCTTGATTCGTTGCCTACTAACATAAGAGAGGCCGGTATTGGAGGTAGCGAGGTGTTGCCTTCGCAGGTGGTTGATAAATTAATTTTTAAAGAACAGGTAGTTGCGCAGTACAAACACATTGCAAAATTAAAGGCACAATTGTCTATACAAGAGCTATCGTTTGATACCCTGGCCAAATATGCCAAACAGCGTAATTGGAACTGGTCGCATATTCCGGCCATTCAACCGGTAGCTCATAAAGATTTACGCAGGTTATCTACCGTTTTTGGTATGCGTCTAAACCCTGTATTACATAGGTGGATGCCCCATCAGGGGTTCGATTTTATGGGTAAACCCGGCACACCCATTTACGCAACAGCCGATGGCAAAGTGATATTGGCTCAAATGACAACCGGTGGGTTTGGGAATTTGATTATGATTGACCACGGCAATGGCTATAAAACACGATACGCTCACTTACAACGCGGTAATGCCTTTGCAGTTAAAAAGTGTGACATGGTAAAACGTGGCCAGCTCATTGGGTATATGGGTACAACAGGCCGTTCGGCAGGCCCACATTTGCATTACGAGGTAATTAAGAACGGAAAACGTGTTAACCCCATTGGCTACTTTCAGGTTGAGCTAAATCCGGAGGCCTACGAAAAAATGTTGGTCATGGCCAAAGAAAACCATGCACCCATGGATTAGGGAAAGAAGCACCTAAACCCTCGGTCTTCTCAATCTTTTTTTTGTTTATTTGTGCATTCAGTTTACACTTATGCGCAAAGTAGTTTTTCCACTTTTTATTTTTTCATTTTTATTTTCGTGTAAAACACAAAAAATAAGCACTGCGGTTAGCCCAAAAACGGTGCAGGATAGCGTTGCGGTAGCCTTGCAGCCACCCGATACGTTGCCCGTACCCGAGGTACAAGATTCGGTTGAAATTTTTGCCCATCGATTGTTTAAGGACACCATTCTAATTACTGCAGTAGGCGATATGATGCTGGGTACCAATTACCCCAACAAGAGTTACTTGCCACCCAACGAGGGCAGAGGGCAATTGGCGCAAGTGGATAGTTTATTGGCCGGTGGCGATATTTTATTTGGTAACCTGGAAGGGGTAATTTTAAACGAAGGTGGCCAACACAAGCATTGCAATAATCCTAAAACCTGTTATATTTTTAGAAGCCCCGAATATTTGTTGTCTCGCATTCAGGAAGCCGGTTTTAACCTGATGAGCGTAGCAAATAACCATGCAGGCGATTTTGGTACTGTTGGACGCAACAACACCAGCCGTGCACTCGATAGCCTTAAAATAAACTATGCGGGCAATGCCAATCAACCATATACTACCTTTATGATAGAGGGTATGAAATACGGCTTTGCAGCTTTTGCCCCAAACCGGGGAACGCCCAGTATTAACAATTTAGACTCGGCCATTCGTACGGTGCAGCATTTAGATTCGCTGGTAGATATTGTTATCGTCTCGTTTCATGGAGGTGCCGAAGGTACCGATTATATGCACGTAACCGGCAAACGAGAGTATTTTTATGGCGAAAATCGAGGCAATGTGTATGCCTTTTCGCACGCTATGATAGAGGCCGGTGCCGATGTAATACTAGGCCATGGCCCCCATGTGCCACGGGCCGTAGAAGTGTACAAAAAACGTTTTATTGCTTATAGCTTAGGTAATTTTTGCACCTATGGCCGCTTTAGTTTAAAAGGGAGCAAAGCCTTGGCGCCCATTGTAAAAGTGTATATAAATGCAC
>JALWRJ010000488.1 GCA_026994125.1 Cyclobacteriaceae bacterium
TGTGCAGGCGCCACAATCGCCTTCGCGGCAGCCTAATTTAGTTCCCTTTAGTTTAAAGTGATACCGAATGGCATCTACCAGCAGGTAACCTCCCGGTTTATTAAGTTGCACTTCGCTATTGTTGAGAATAAATGCAATCATTAATATTCTTTTTTTGTTGTGCTTTGCTGCCAGGCCTTAAAAGCTATTTGTGCTTCGTTGCGCAGCAATTGCCGGGTAGGTAGTTTTCGTTGGGCAATAGGGAGTTCCAATTCTTCGTAAATAAATTGGTCGTCAAAGTTAATTTCGGCTGCATCTTGCTTGGTGTTAGCAAAGTATATTGTATCGGGGCGAGCCCAATAAATAGCACCCAGGCACATGGGGCAAGGCTCGCAGCTGCAATATATTTCGCACCCTGTTAATTGAAAAGAGCCTAGCTCCTGGCAAGCCTGCCGGATGGCCATTACTTCGGCATGGGCGGTAGGGTCGTTGTTGGCGGTTACCTGGTTTGCTCCGCGCGCTATTATTTTTCCGTTTTTTACAATTACAGCTCCAAAGGGACCTCCTGTTCCGGATTGTACATTTTCGAGCGATAACCGGATGGCTTCACGCATAAATTCTTCCTGCTTCTTCATGTTATAATTTATTGGGCTGCAAATTAACAAAATTTGATGGATGCTGATGGATGTTTGAAGTCAAATACGTGATGCAAGATGATTGATGTGTTGTAACTGCAATGATTAAAAAATGTACCTGTGTTAATACTTATATCCTCCGGCATCCTCTTCCAAGTTAACCCCTAACGATAACACCATCCGGTTTACAAAGTTAAAGTAAGCTACAACAAGCGAGGCATCTAAAATAGCTGCATCACTAAGCCCATTGTTTTTTAGAGGAATTGTAACATCTGTATCTGCTGCCTTTCCCGGATTTAATGTTATTGCTTTTGCATAAGTGCATAGGGCAAGTTCTTTATTGGTTAAGTTGGCTTGGGTAAAGTCCTTTTTCAATTGTGTTACCTTTTCTTCATTTTTCCAATAATGCTTTACCGCTTCGGCATGATGAATCTGGCAGTATTCACATTGGTTTGCTACGGATACAACCACAGCCATCATTTCGCGTTCGGCTCTGCTTAACTCCGATTTTGTAAACATAATATCCATGTACAAATTTATATGGGTTAGTATGCTACTGGGTTTTAAGCTTTGAATACTTAGCACATTGGAGAGCTTTCCACGTTTTGCTATAAGCTGATCGTATATGTCTTTAAGTGGGCCGGTAGCCTCTTGGTAGGGTATAACTTTTATTCGTGCCATAGTTGGGGGTCTTGGGTGTTGGTTTTAGGTTAAAAGTTATTTATCATCCATCATCCAAACTAATTTTTGCTAATTAATTACTAAGTTATAAAACTAAAATATAATAAGCATTCAATCGTCAGCATACTAAATAACCTAACATTATGAAGAAAACAATACTTGTAACCGGAGCGTCCTCGGGCATTGGCAAAGCGATAGCTATTTATTTTGTGGAAAAAGGCTGGAATGTGGCGGCCACCATGCGTAACCCACAAGTTGAAAAGGACTTGCAACCAGGCGAATCGTTAAAATTATATGCCTTGGATGTAACCAATGAGGCGTCTATTAGTGAAGCACTTAAACAGGCACTTCAGGATTTTGGCTCTATAGATGTACTGGTAAATAATGCAGGCTATGGGGCAGTGGGTATTTTTGAAAAATCTACTCAGGAGGAAATTCAAAAACAATTTGACGTAAATGTGTTTGGAGTTATGCAGATGACTCGTGCCATATTGCCCTATATGCGTGAACGAAAAAGTGGAACCATTATTAATATTACCTCGGTAGGAGGCAGGCTTACTTTTCCTATTTACAGTGTATATCATGCTACCAAATGGGCGGTAGAGGGCTTTGCCGAATCGTTGCAATATGAGTTAAAACCTTTTAATATTAGGGTAAAAAATGTAGAGCCGGGCGCTATCAAAACCGACTTTTATACACGTTCTCAAAACTTGTTTGTAAATAAAAACATTACTGCGTACGATGCCTACGAGGAAGTAGTATTTAAAAACACTCAACAAGTTGGTAAGGATGCCCCTGGCCCTGAAATAGTAGCTAAAACCGTATATAAAGCAGCTATTGATACTTCTTTTAGCATACGATATTTTACAGGTACTGCCCAGGCAGGAATGCTCTTAAAAATGCGTAAACTTTTACCGCTAACTGCCTTTATGAATATGGTAAGCAGCGTGGTTGAAAAAGGGTTTAAACGGTAATATGTTTACCCTATTTTACCTCTTTTACCCAGCTCTATAACCTCCATATTTTGTAGTTGACCTGCATTGATTTCGAACCGTATAATGGTGCGAATTTTATGAAATCCATGGCGCCCGGCTGCTCCAGGGTTTAGGTAGGTTAATTGGTTTTGTTTGTCGGGCATTACTTTTAATATATGCGAATGTCCACAAACAAGTAGGTTAGGCGAAAATTCCTTTAATTTATTGTAAATAACACTATTATACTTGGGAGGGGTTCCTGCAATATGTGTAATTAATATGTATAAACCTGCTCTTTGAATGTGCTGGAACTCAGGAAACAACCGCCTTACGTGCTGATTGTCGATGTTTCCATACACGCCAATGGTTGGCTTAAAAGTGCTGAGGGTATTAATTACTTCTACCGAACCTACATCGCCTGCATGCCAAATTTCATCGCAGTCTTTAAAAAAATGCAGGATACGTTTATCCAGCCAGCCATGGGTATCTGATAGTACACCTATTCTCATTCTTTCCGGGCTTTCTTTTTGGCTGCTTTTGTGGCTTCTTTTTGTTGTTTTAGTTCTAAGTCGCGTGCCGCTTTATTGTCCTTTTGAATTTGCTTTATTTGCTTTCGATTGCTCTTAGCTCCTATACTGCTTACTACGCCACTTAAAGCTGTTTTTGCCATGTAGTCGAGGGTTATACGACTTGGGTCGCGCTCGTAGTACATACCGCCTCTGCGTGCCAAAAGTTTTAGGCGTGAGTTATTCTTTTTTACCACAAAAGCATTGGCAAAAAATGTTTTAAGTACTTTGCCCATTCCCTTATTTTCAAGGGTTTTTTTGTTTAT
>JALWRJ010000489.1 GCA_026994125.1 Cyclobacteriaceae bacterium
GGATGCTCTGAACCATAAAAAAGAAAAAGGATAGCCAACTGACTATCCTTTAAGTGGGCCCTACTGGATTCGAACCAGTGACCCTCCCGACCATAAGTCGGGATGCTCTGAACCATAAAAAGAAAAAGGATAGCCAACTGACTATCCTTTAAGTGGGCCCTACTGGATTCGAACCAGTGACCCCCTGCTTGTAAGGCAGGTGCTCTGAACCAACTGAGCTAAGAGCCCTCTTTTGATGAACGAACGACCCTAATAACTTTCGGGGTAGCGTCCATTTCCTCAACGGGACTGCAAATGTAGTATAGAAAAATTAATACACAAATGCTGGGTCGTAAATTCGTAAAATTTTTTTAACTCACTACGCAAACCTGCCCGTGTTACCACCTCCTGTCCTCATTTTCGAGCATGCTTAAATAGCTATAATAGCGGCTTATTGCAATTTTTCCATCTTCTACTGCTTTAATTATGGCACAGTGAGGCTCGTGCGTATGCATGCAATTATGGTATTTGCAATGGCCTAGCAGGGCACGCATTTCAGGGAAATAATCCGATAGTTCTTCTTCTGTAATCCCTATTAACCCCAATTCCTTAATACCGGGTGTATCAATTATTTTGGTGTGCGCATCTACTTCAAACATTTGAGCAAAGGTAGTAGTGTGAACGCCCTTTTTTACGGCTTGGCTTACCTCTCCAGTTTTTTGGTTAAGGTTAGGTATTAGCAGGTTGGCCAAGGTGCTTTTACCGGTGCCCGAATGGCCAGAAAGCAAAGTGGTTTTGTCTTTCAAAATAGCTTTTAATTTATCTATTCCTTTATTTTTTAGGGCAGAGATAGCCAATACATTCACCCCAATATGGCTGTAGGTTTTGGTTAGTTGGGCAAGCTCATTTAGGTGGTTTTCGTTTAATGTATCCGATTTATTAAATACAAGGGTAGTGGGGATTCGAAACGATTCGGTGGTAATAAGAAACCGATCGATAAAACCCAACGAAGTTTTAGGGTGATGCAAGGTGGCAATCAAGATGGCCTGGTCGATATTGGCCGCTATCAGGTGCCCGTATTTTGCCTTGTGCACCGATTTGCGCATTATATAATTAGTGCGAGGTGCTATTTTTTCAATCATGCCTGTACCCTCATGGTTGGTGTTATGCACAACCTCAACAACATCGCCAACAGCAATTGGGTTAGTTACTTTGGCTTGGGTATGCTTAAACTTACCTCGTATCCGGCAATTTAAAAAGGAGCCGTCTTCGAGTTTTACCTCGTACCACGAACCGGTCGATTTATATACCTGGCCTACCATGTGGTGTATCGATTAATAAGCGCAACCATTTTTTCTGCCGCTCCCCGGTTACTTTGTACATACTGTGCCACTTGCTTGCTTACCTGTGTGTAGTTTTGTTCGGTATGTGTTACTAAGGTGGCCAGTTCCTGGCTGCTACTCACTGCAAAAGCAGCTTTACGAGCAATTAAATCGTTGGCTTCTTTGTATTTTTTGTATTTCTTATTTCCAAAAAATACGGGAATATGATACACAGCAGGCTCTAAAATATTATGAATGCCGTCACTAAACCCGCCACCCACATAGGCCAAATGTGCCAAACGGTACAAACGCGATAGCATACCTATGGCATCTATAATTAGTATATGCCCGGCTTGCTCGCCTGTATATTGGCTATACCTTACTGCTTGAGGCAGTTTGTTTTTAATGGCTTTGATATGGCCCTCCGTAATATCGTGCGGAACAATAATAAAAGCGTAGTTGGTACAACTTTTAATAAAAGGCAGCACAACGGCATCGTCTTCGGGCCGAAGGCTGCCCACCATAAAAACCTTACGATTACCTGCAAATTCTTCTATGTTGTTAAATTGGGCAGGGGTTTCTTTAATTTTTAATACCCGGTCAAACCGTGTATCGCCTGTTAGAGCCGCTTGGGTGATGCCCATACTTTTTAATAAATTTAATGAATCCTCATCTTGCACCCCAAAATAGGTAAAATTGTGTAGCATACGCCTGTGCCAGCCACCATACCATTTAAAAAATGCTTGCGAAGGCCTAAAAATGGACGAAACAGAGAAAACAGGAATATTGTTTTTCTTTAATTGTGCTAAGTGATGATACCAGAATTCATACTTAATAAATAAAGCCATTAGTGGTTGCACCAGTTGCACAAACTGCGCAGCTTGCAAAGGAGTATCGTAGGGTAAATAAAATTTGTAATCGATGGCAGGGTGGTTTACTCCTTCGTATCCCGAAGGAGAAAAAAAGGTAACCAGTACTTTTAAACCAGGGTATTGCAGTTTAAGTAGTTCAACCACCGGCAACCCTTGTTCAAACTCACCCACCGATGCACAGTGCATCCAACAAATAGAGGCATTATTTTTACTAAGGCTTTTTTCTATGTTGTTTAAAATATTTTTTCTGCCCTTATAAAATAAACGAGCCTTTTTATTAAAAAAAGCCATAAATGGCAACAGCAACCTAAGAACAGCCAGGCCAAAATTGTATAGCATTGTTTGCATAGGCGCAAAAATAGAAAGAGGCAGGTAAACCTGCCTCTTTAATTTGGTATTATTACCATATAAGCTCAACCAAACGAGTTGGCTAATGTTGTTGTTTAGTGGCTGGCTAAATAGCTGGCAACACCCTCGGGGGTAGCTTCCATAGCATCTTTGCCTTCTTCCCAGTTAGCAGGGCAAACTTCGCCATGTTCTTGTACATGATGCCAGGCATCTACAATACGTAGCATTTCGTCAATGTTACGGCCAAGGGGCAAATCATTAATGGTTTCGTGGCGTACAATGCCATCCTTATCTATAAAAAACGTGCCTCTAAAAGCAACTCCGGGGCCACCCTCAAAGCTTAATTCATCGTTTTCGTTATAAGTCCAATCTCCGGCTAAAACACCATAATTATGGGCTACAGTTTTGGTTACATCAGCTACCAAAGGATATTTTACACCTTCAATCCCCCCTTTGTTTTTAGGCGTGGTAAGCCAGGCCAGGTGCACTTCGGGGGTATCGGTGCTGCAGCCTACTACGGCTACACCCCTTTTTTCGAATTCAGCTAGTTTTTCCTGAAAAGCTAAAATTTCGGTGGGGCATACAAACGTAAAATCTTTGGGATAAAAGAAAAACATAACTTCTTTTTTGCCTACATACTCTTCTAAGGAGAACGAATCGGCTATTTCGTAGCCGTTTAATACTACAGGCGCACTAAAAACGGGTGCTTTTTTTCCTACTAATGACATAATTTTTGTTATTATTTGTTAAAATTTATTTAATACTCATTGATTTGTCCGGGTCTATTTTTGTACCCATAATATTGAGGCTAATCTTTTTTATATGAAAATTCTTTACCTTTTTTTTCTTAAAAAAATTGCTAACTAATTCATTTAGTTCGTTATCAAAATAATCTATTATTTCGTTCGAATTGGTGCAGTAAATATGCCCATGCGAGCTAAGGTTGGGGTCGAACCTCACAATCCCTTCGGTAGTGAGTGTTTTGTTAATAATACCGGCTTGGCTAAAGCTGTCAAGTGTTTTGTACACTGTGGCCAGCGAAATACTGGGAATTTCTTTTTTAGAAAGCGCATACATATTTTCTACCGTTGGGTGGTTTTTGCAAGCTAAAAGCAAGTTTAAAATTACCTGCCGCTGGTGTGTTGCCTTTAAATTTGCTTGTAAGAGTAGTTTTTTGGCTTCCAATGATAATTATTATTAGATAATAAAAATTATTAGTACAAATATAGACAACTTGCTGTACAATTATAGATTTTTAATAAAATTATTTCTTTGGTTACTAATTGTTGGGTTCAGGGTATTTTTATTAAATTAGCACTATAAAATCATCAATTATGAAATTTTCTTCTAGTAAAAAATTAGCTGTTTTACTTTTAGTATGTATAAGTGTAATGGCTCGAGCACAGGTTACCACCCCTGAAATTCAGGCGTATGTAGAAAATGTTACTTTCGATGCCAACACTTACATGGGGCATTACATTTCGCCCATCTTAAACGGTATTGGCTACGGCTTTAATAATGGCTGGTATAATACGGCCAGGCCGCATAAATCGTTTGGGTTTGATTTAACCATAAGTGGCAACGCAGCTTTGGTACCAACCATTGACCAATCTTTTAGCTTTGACGGCAACGATTATAAGGTGTTCGATACTCCGGACGGCAACCCTGTTAATTTGCCAACTGTTATGGGCGAAACAACCACGCAGGAATTGCGCTCTTATATAGATAAAAACGACCCAACGGTGTACGTTCAGTTTCCGGTGTTAGATGGTATCCAAAACGAATTGCCTATTAACCTGGTGGCTGTGCCTTCACCCATTGTTCAATTAGGTGTAGGTATTTATAAAGGCACTGAGGTTAAAGTACGCTGGGTGCCTACCATAAAAAATAGTGCCGGAATAAATTATAAATATTTTGGTTTAGGCTTTATGCATAGTGTATCGCAGTGGATACCTGCTGTTAAAGATTTGGAATTTTTAGATATTTCAGCCTTTGTAGGGTTTACTAATGTTGATTTAAACTACGAATTAACTCCGGGCGACCCTTTTAAAGGCCAAAATCAAATGGCCGATTTTGGAATTAAAACCATTACGTATGAGGCAATTGGTTCTGTTACCTTTTCAGTATTTACAGGGTATGTGGGTATAGGCTTTGATAATTTTAAAACCAATTTAAATTTAAATGGTGATTATGAAATTAAAATACCAGGTACGGATACAGGTAATGGGGAAATTACCCAAACTATTTCCAATCCTGTGGCTATAAATTTAAACGATGGCGGCTTTAGAGCTACGGCCGGTGTTCGGTTAAAATTGGCTGTCATTACCTTTCATGGTGCGTACACTTTGCAGGGCTATAATACCTTAAATGTAGGTGTTGGAATTAATGTAAGGTAGCATTTTCTGAATTTAAAAACTTTAAACCCAATTACTTGCCCTGGTAATTGGGTTTTCTTTTTTCAACAAAGGCTTGCATACCTTCGGTTTGGTCTTCCGATGAAAATGTTAAATAGAAATTCTTGCGCTCAAAGTGCAGTCCTTCGTCCAGGTGAGTTTCGAACGACCGGTTAATGGCTTCTTTGGCCAGCATGGCTGCAATTGGCGACATTTGGGCAATTTGGGTGGCCAGGTTTAGTGCCTCGGCCAGGTACATTTCTACTGGTACTACCTTATTTATTAGTCCAAAACTCAGCGCTTCGTGTGCATCAATAAATTTGCCGGTAAGTACCATTTCCATGGCTCTTGCTTTGCCAATGGCTTTGGTTAAGCGTTGGGTGCCTCCGGCTCCGGGCATTACGCCAATTTTAATTTCGGGCTGCCCAAACATGGCGGTTTCCGAGGCCACAATCATATCGCAGGTCATGGCCAGTTCACAGCCTCCGCCCAGGGCAAAGCCCGATACGGCTGCAATTAATGGTTTACGTGTTTTACGAATTTGATCCCAGGTACTAAACTGGTCTATTTTTAGCATGTCCACCGCTGTTTTATCTGCCATCTGCTTAATATCGGCTCCGGCCGCAAAAGCTTTTTCGTTTCCGGTAAGTACAATTGCTCGAACTGTATCGTCATTATCGAGTGCTTGCAATGCCAATTTAAGTTCTTGCATAAGTTGTAAATTAAGTGCATTTAACTCTTTGGGGCGGTTAAGTGCTATAAGTGCAACATGTGGTTGGTAGTTGGGGGTTACGTTTATAAAATCCATGTGGTTTAAATTTGCCCTAAAATAAAAAAAAACCTCCCAAACCGGGAGGTTTTTCAACTGCAATGATAAACAAGCTTTGAAAATATATCTATTTTCACACCTTAATAAGGTTGGTAAGTAATAGGTAACCCCCCATTATGGAAAAAGTACTATTTATTTGTTTAGGAAATATTTGCCGTTCGCCCTTAGCCGAAGCGCTGTTTCGCAGGCATGTGCAAGCACAAAATTTAACGCATAAAATTAGTTGCGATTCGTGTGGTACTGCGGCTTACCATATAGGAGCGCCCCCCGATGCCCGCAGTGTAGCTAATGCCCGCCTTAACGGGTTGGAGTACTCGCACAGGGCAAGGCAATTGCAACCTGTTGATTTTAAGAATTTTACACGATTGGTAGTGATGGATGACAGCAATTTAAACAATGTGCTTATTCAGGGTGGCCATGTGCACCCTTCGATTACCAAAATGCGCGATTTCGACCCGCTGGCTCCCGGCTCCGATGTGCCTGATCCTTATTTTGGTGGAAACAAAGGTTTTCAGGAGGTTTATGAGATTTTAGACCGGGCAACCTTACATTTGCTACGGCATCTCCGAAAATCTATTTAGTACAAATTTTGTTTGCCACTATAAACTGTTAATTATGCGTTTACTAACTACTATTGCCCTTCTAACCCTTGCCACACAGAGTGTTTTTGCCCAACAAGTTATTGCACCCGGACAAATGTACAGCAGTGGGGAAGAAATTTATACACCAACCTTGGGCTTTAAAGCTACTATACCCACCCACTGGAGTGGTTTATTGCCCGAAGGATCCACTTTATTTTTACTGGCAAATACACAGGGGTATGATGGTGAGATATTTTTATTTGGCGATACCACCGATTTTACAGCCATGAGAGCAGCCTGGTTGCAGGGGCTTGCACTTGATGCCAACCGAACCCTGAAATCGGATGGAAATATTAATGAAAATGAGAACTTGCTTACCACTAAGGTAATACTTACAGGTACCAGCCAAACAGGTAAACAAGGGTTTATGGTAGGCCGGTGTGGCCCTTACGGCCGATGTGTGGGTGCCTTGCTTATTGGTAGCACCCGTTATTTTGATGAAATGAAAAATGACCTGATGCAATTTGTGCAACAGTTAACATTTGTTGAGCCTGTTATGGTGCAACCTTATGCAGGCTTTGACTGGTACCAGTTTTTGAGCAATAAAAAGGCGGTGCATTATGATAACAGAAGAGGAACCAAATTGGTAAACGAAGTTTGGTTTTGTGAGGATGGCAGCTTTAAAAGTAAACTTAAACGTACAGGGGTGGTAAAAGGCGATATTGGAAAATACAAAGGAACCCATAGGGGCACCTGGAAGACCACTTCATTTGGACCTACCGGTACATTAATCTTATCCTTCGAAAATCTACCTCCTGTGGAGGTTGAACTATTAATTAAAGATGAAGAGGTTTATTTTAACCAAAAGCAGCACGTGCTAGTAGCGGCTCCTGGGTGCAATTAGCGGGTATATCTATACACAGGGTATCTTAAATAGGCTTTTTCGAGGTGGTTCGAGTGATTGTAGATATACAACAGTTGTGCGTAAGCATCGTTGTTAAAACTACTGTCCGATACCTTTTTAGCATTAAATTCAGCTTTTAATTTAGGGTTACTAGCTAAAATTTCCATGGCAAGGTCTTCAAACACATAGGCCGAAAAACCTTCTTTTTGTTGCAAAATCGTGTCGAAAAAATTCCAATTAAAAAAGGAGTCTGAAGCTTGAGGCTCAAGGGTTTCTACAATGTAGCGGTTACGCCATTGGTTTACGGGTACCATTACATCGCCCGGCACAAAGGTTACCTCTTGATTTATTTTGGTAACATCAACATTATAATGTGGGTAATGGCCTTCAAAAGCATTAGTGCGTGTTTTATACTTGGCTATATGGTACACTTCAACAGGTAAAACAGTGGTGTCTTTAACTGTTTGCAATTCCACAGCATTCATTTTTAACCGCTCTATAATGCGCCATTGGCTCTTAGGAATAATATAATAATCGGGTTTGGTTACCACAACCAAAGGTTTATAATGGTTATAGTAAGGTATTGCTTTAGCATAAGGTTTTGAACGGTTGTATTTTAATCGTTCTTTACCAGTAATTTGGCTAATGGGCTTTTCTGCTTCGAAACCTTTAAACATAAGCGTATCAGCCATGGTTTTATCTAACTGCCAGCTAACTACAAATGCTTTTTTTACTTGAGCATGTTGTTTGGCTTGTGTACGCAGTGTTAAAATTTTGTTAGCATTTTTGTGCGTAAAGTATAGCAATCCTAGTAGGTAGTTATAGGTAGCTTGTACACGTTGTTCAAAGGGTTTAAGCATGTGGGTTTCGCTCATAAATCCTAAGGTATGAAACAAAGCCGCATAACCCGAGCTATAGCGGGGCAGGTCGATAAAACTATCGTAGCCTTTATCTGGTGTATTCATACCCCACACATTTACATAGGGGGTCATTTCGGTGCCGGCTTTGGCCATGTAATTAAAATGCCAGGGCAGCAGTTGTTGAGTTAAAAATTGGCTTAATGCCCCACCCAGTTTATCGGGTTGGGTGGGTAAGGTGGTTGATACATATTGATAATCGGCTCCATTGCTTACATGGGTGTCGATAAATACATCCGGGTCTAATTCTTGAAAAAGTTGACTGAATGCTTTGGTATTTCGGGTGTCAGCTTTAATAAAATCACGGTTTAAGTCGTAGTTGTTGGCATTTCCTCTAAACCCGTATGCTTTAGGCCCCACTTGATTTACACGGGTTGTGCTGTTTCGGTTTAAAACACCACCAATATTGTAAAAGGGGATAATGGCAACCACAGTATTATCGAGCAATGATGCAAGTGAGTTGTCAGTAACCAGGTTGCGCGCCAGCATTTGCGATGCTTCCACGCCATCGGGTTCACCCGGGTGGATGGCGTTATTGATTAAAACCACCGCTTTACCTTTTGACTTTAATTCGGCAATATCAGCACTGCCAGATTTTGAAATTAATACCAAATGAAGCGGTAAGCCCGAATCAGTTATTCCTTTTTCGAGGAGCTGCACTTGCGGGTAGGCCACAGCTAATCTTTTATAAAATTCTATGCCTTCTTTATAAGTACTGGTTTCAAGATGCTTTGATTTTTCAAACACCGTTAAAAAATTTTGAGCCACCAATGGTAAATACATAAAATGGATTAAGATTATACCTGCGATTATTGTCTTGCTGGTTTGCTGTATTTGTTTAATGTATTTCATATAAGTGTACCTTGGTTAATCTAATGTTGATATTTACTATGGTAGATTATTTACAGCACTTTTGCTTATATTATTTACAACTTCCCTGAAAACTGTTCGCCAAGAATCAACATTTTTATTTCTTTTTCCCATTCTCACAATGATTATATTTTCATGTGGATAAATGAAAAGATACTGTCCTAAATGGCCTGTGCCGGCAATACTTTCTATTTCATATTCCTTTCCTTTGTTTTGGGCATATATCCACCAAAAATTCCGATAGTATAAATCATTAGCGTATTGTGGTAGTTTATAGTTTTCGGAAATATCAAAACTGTAATTTATCCAATTCTCTGAAATTATTTGTTTACCATTCCAATAACCACGCTTTAGTATAAGTCGGCCGAACTTGGCAAAATCTATGGCTCTTAGGTTTAAGCCACTTTCCATTTTCGTCATTCCGGATTTTTCACTGTCAATGCTCCAGGAGCCAGCGTATTCCATGCCCAGTTTATTCCACAATTTTTCTTCAAAGTATTTTGCCGCGCTTCGCTGAGTTGCCTTTTCAATTACCATACCTATTAAAATAGGGTTGTAGGAGTTATATTTAAATTTTGTTCCTGGTGCATATTCAAGCGGTAATTCAAGAATTCTCTCCTTTAAATTTGGATAATAGTATGCTTTTGGTTTGTCGCCCCAAGGTAAATCATGATCTTTAAACTGAATACCACTACGCATATCCAGAACATCCGAAATAAGCAGATTTTTGTATGTTGGGTTGGTGTTGGTTAATTCTGGTATATATGTTACCACAGGGGTATTTACATGTTCAATAAGTTTTTCATCAATGGCAATTCCGGTGATAAGAGATGTTATTGATTTAGCTACTGAAAAAGATGTATTTATTGAGTTTCTTCGATAACCATTTAAGTATTTCTCAAAAACTATTGTATCATTTTTGATAACTATAAATGCGGTTGTTCCTGAATTATCTAAGAGGTCTAGCAATTCAACTTGTTCGTTTTTGTTTTTTGACACCCTTACTTTTGTAAGATTGGAGTCTATACCTTTTATAAAATAGAACGGTTCAAACGAAGCCTTAAATTCGTATTTTGGGAATTTTTTATAGTCTTCTACATCGGAGGCTCTCCATTTAATATACCTACCAAAATAGGTTGTTGTACTGCAAGAAGTGTATAAAATTGATAGTGTTGCAATCAAAAATGATATTAAAATTAGTTTATTGCGCATGCTGATTTTAGACTTACAGGTTTAGTGTACTAAAGTATATTGTTTTCCTTACCTCTTGTATTACATAAACTTACTCTAGCTTAAATTGTTTTATAGTTTTAAACGGGCTAAGGTTAGCATTTTCAACCATTTTTTGGTAGGCGGGCCAGGTAGTAGTATAAAATTGGTTGGTTTTAGCTAACCAGGGCAGCAATTTATTTTTGGCTTGTGCCATGGTGCGTGCCTGTGTTGGCCCTGGCTTGTTAAATGAGCCCAGGTACATAAAATTTTTATAGTAAAAATCCATGATGGAAGGAAACTCCTCTGCCGTAATGCCCTGCCGTTCATTTTTTGGGCCAACTAGTTCGTCCATAAGTGCGTTAATACTATCGTTGGTTGCTTTACTTAAGTTTCGTAACGAATCAAATTCATCGCCTTTATCTTTTAGCTGTTTTAAGATGGCATCTACGGTTTTTTTGCTATCGCGTAACTGAGCCATGGCTTCTCCTGCTATTTTTATTTGCGATTCAATGGTTTTACGTGCCTGGTAATTGGCTGTTAAATCTTGTTGCGGGATGTCCAATCTGGGGTCAAATTTTACAGTAATATGGGTTGAATCTTTTTTGTTTCCAAACTGCATAACTAATTTATACATGCCCGGTACCACCTGTACACCACTTGGTTCGCCTCTTTTTTTATTGGGCTCATTTCGCGAAGGGAAATTAATGCCCTTTTCGTCAAGATGCCAGTACATTCTGTACATTCCATCCTCTTTGTATTTTTTAGTTAACGTTCTAATAAGTTCATTTTTATTGTTATAAAAACGGAACCAAATAGTATCGTAGGCTACCTGGGTGGTATCGGTTTGAGCAGGCGTAGCGGCTGCCTTGCTTTTTTTACCTTTTTTCTTCTTACCAGTTGTTTGAGGAGAGTCTTTTTTAGCTTCCGGTTTGTTAACCGTATAGGTAATCATGGCACCTCTGGGGCGGTTTTTGCCAATATACATGGCATCTGCGGCAAAGCGTGTGCCCGAAGCTTGTTGATTGGCCGTAATATAGGCATTAGGAGCTGGGTACACTTTTAATGTATTCTTTAGTGTGCTTGCTCCTTTTTTTGCTATTTCTCTTAAAGGTCGAATGTCGTCCAACACCCAGGCAGCACGCCCAAATGTGCCCATTACCAAATCGTTTTCTCTGGGTTGGATGGCCAAATCCATGGTTGAAACCGATGGGTATCCGTTAGTCCATTTAGTCCAGTTGGTACCTTTATCAATGCTTACATACAAACCATGTTCAGTGCCTAAAAAAAGTAAATTCGGTTCTACAGGGTCTTGTACCAGGGCAAGTGTGTAGCCAAAAGTTTCATCTTTGTTTAGCATTTGTTTCCAGGTTTGTCCGTAGTCAGTAGTGTGGAACAAGTAAGGTTTAAAATCAAACTGGCGATAGTTGTTTACAATTACATAGGCTTCCCCTGCATTGTATTTAGAAGCTCTAATTTGCGGTATCCAGGCATTTTTAGGCAGTCCGGTTAATTTACCGGTTAGGTTAGTCCAGCTTTTACCCCCATCTCGTGTTAGTTGCAATTGCCCGTCATCAGTACCTACCCAAAGTAAGCCTTTTTCCAGCGGGCTGGGTTCAATGGCTAAAATGGTTGTGTAATTTTCGGCTCCGGTGGCATCCATGGTAATACCGCCACTTAAATATTGCTTTTGTTTTTCGGGGTCGTTGGTGGTTAAGTCTGGCGAAATGAGTTCCCAGGTATCACCTTTGTCAACACTTTTGTGTACAAACTGCGAACCAAAATAAATGGTAGCGTGGTTAAAAGGGTCTTGAGCAAGGGCCGAATTCCAATTAAACCTGAGTTTTACATCGGGGTTAGGGTGGGTG
>JALWRJ010000490.1 GCA_026994125.1 Cyclobacteriaceae bacterium
ATTATAGCCCCAGAAATACCCATCCGTAATTTTGCCACTTACAAGGGGCTGCAAGGTAAAATTGAAGTAGTGCAACCGATAGGCAACCGTTTATTTGTTGGCACCTCGGTAGGTTTGTTTGAACTGGTTAAAAATAAAGTATACAAAGATATTATTACATATAACACCACAACCAAAACCGAATATGTTGAAGGCCATGTAATTGAAACTAGAAAAAAAGGATTGTTTAAGAAAAAAAAGAAAAAGCAAGACCCGGTTTTAATAGCTCGTGATAAAAAAATTACCACCCGTCAAGTACAAAAAAAATTACTTTCGGAAAACTATTTGTATAAAAAAATAGATAACATTGACAGTAAAGTTGTACAACTGGTGGTATATAATAATAGGCTAATAGCCGGAACGTTATCCGGAGTGTATGAAATTGCAGGCACCAAAGCCATCAAAATTTTTGACGAACCGGTGGTGTATCTATACAAGCCCGATGAGTTTGATTTTTTGATGATTAGCACCTACGACCAGCAGGTAAAAGTGTTACACAAACAAAATGGAACCTGGAGCAAAACCGGGTTATTAGATGGCCTCAATGATTTTGTAGAGCAAATACACCAAGACAACGAAGGTGGTTTGTGGTTGTGTGGTACCGATTCGGTGTATCGGATAGACATTGCTAACGCACAAACCTTGGAGGATGTAGAGGTGTATCATATACACAATCCCTATTGGGAACGTGTGTATGCTAGCACCTACGAAAACAAAATTTATTTCTTAAATACCTCGGGGTATTATTATTACCAAAACCACCGCATCGTAAAAGATACCTTAATTGCTAAAAAAATAGGACTACCACAACAAATGATACTAAGCGCAACCAACAAATTGTGGGTAAATACCGGGCGTTTTTGGTATGGAAGGGGCAAAGACCTAAACAACTCGTTAAACTTTATAAGCCTTTTTGAAGACCCTCGTTACATTGCTGAAGGATTAAACAACTCCTACTGGTTAGTAGGCGGGAAAAATCAATTGTATTATTTAGATGGCTCTAAAATTTCCAGGTTAACACATGATTTTGATCTTTTTTTAAAAGTAGCACAAAAAGATTCATTGTTGTTGGCTCCTTCAAAAGCACTAGGTAAAATAGATCAAAAAAGTTTGCTCTCCTTTAAATTTACCTCGCCCGATTATACCAATATTTACCAGCCCGAGTACCAGTACAGGCTGGTGGGGCTTTCTAACGAATGGTCTGACTGGAGTCGTACCAATAACCAACTAAGTTTTCCATACTTGCCGGCCGGCACTTATACCTTGCAAATGCGTGCACGCGATGCCTTGGGTAATGTTAAAAACGCTGAAGCCATCCACTTTACAATTATGGCTCCATATTGGAAAAGATGGTGGTTTTATTTGGCCGAGTTTGTCTTTTTTGGAGGCTTAATGGCTCTTTCGATATTTATAAACCGTAAAAAACATAAATTTTCGGTATTAAGTAGGTTATTAACTTTTTTAACTTTGATTTTTATTGTAGAGTTTGTTCAAACCATTGCTGAGGCTAAATTTGAAACCAACCAGTCACCTGTTATTAACTTCTTTATTCAAGTAGCCATTGCCTTATCTATATTACCAATAGAAAGCTATTTGCGCAAATTTATTTTAGTGCGCAATTTAGAAAAAGACACTAACGCCAACACACCACATAAGGATGGAGAGTAGCCCATTGTCGTTAACTAACTTTAATATAGTGGCTCAAATTTGGTTGGTATTGGCTATTCCAATTTTTGTTTTATTACAGTTTATGGTTGCCCCTTTTGGCAGGCATACTACCCCTTCATTTGGCAAAACCATCCACAACCAAACTGCTTGGGTACTGATGGAAGCCACTTCATTTTTGGGTATGCTTATCCTTTTTGTATCAGGCCCTATTCCTAAAAATTTGTTTAGTTGGCTTTTTGTGTTGTTATGGTTACTTCATTATTTTAACAGGGCATTTATTTACCCCTTTAGACAAAAAAATAAACAACAAGTTATGCCTGTGGCCATCTTGGTTTCGGGCATAATTTTTAACTTTATCAACTCCATATTAAACGGATATTACCTCGGGTATTTAGCTCATTTTTCTAAAAGCCTGCTGATTACCTGGCATTTTTGGGTCGGCTTAATTTTATTTGTTGCCGGGGCAGTCATAAACATTGTTTCGGACAACATTTTGCTTGGGTTACGAAAACCGGGCGAGTCAACTTACCGAATTCCTTATGGTTTTTTATTTAACTATGTTTCCTGCCCTAATCATTTGGGCGAAATAATTGAGTGGATTGGTTTTGCTTTTTTAACTTGGAACTGGGCGAGCACCTCATTTGCAGTTTGGACAATTGCAAACTTGGCTCCCAGAGCTAAAGCACACCATAATTGGTACAAAATAAATTTTGAAAACTACCCCCCAAAACGGAAAGCCCTTATACCTTTGGTATGGTAAAAAAGGGAAGCCTGCTCTTCCCTTTTCCGCTCTAATTGATATTACTCGGTTTTTATAAATCGAGTTTTCCAAACCAACGGTTCTTTACCAAACGCTCTTAAAGTATTTACTTCTAAAATATATACCCCTTTTTGCAGGTGGCTAATATCTAATTGCAGTGGTTGGGGTTGGTTGGCTTCAATACGTTGCTTTTCTTGATGCACCTGTTGGCCGGCTAAATTGCTAACATTAATGAGCACCTCAGCATTTCGGTATTGATCGAGCACAATATTTAGCTGTTGGGTAGCAGGTACCGGGTACACTTCTGCCCATGGGGTATAGTGGCCGTCCACAATACAGGTAGGCAGGGTTTCAGGAAATGAAATGGTATCTATATCGGCCAACAAAAGGTAATCGGCCAACAGGGCTTCAGCAAAACTAAAAGCGGCTCCACCCCCAATAGCAGTAGTAGTTACAGTATCGAAAGGCTGGCCCGGAATAACCTTAAATAGGGTAACCTCACCGGCATCTAACAGCTGGCCATTAGAGTCTTTGACTACCCCTGCTATATCGGCTCCTGCCAACACCCTAATAACCCTGTCCGAAAAATCTGATTCTACGTGAGTAAGCCAATGGG
>JALWRJ010000491.1 GCA_026994125.1 Cyclobacteriaceae bacterium
CAAGGGATTGACATAAATATTAACTCGGGTGAACTATTTGGACTAATTGGCCCGGATGGAGCGGGTAAAACCACCTTGATTCGGATACTTACCACCTTGCTGTTAGCCGATGAAGGCAGTGTTACGTTTGATGGAAAAGACGTAGTAGAAGACTATTTATATGTACGTAATAATGTGGGCTATATGCCGGGCACTTTTTCGCTCTACCAGGATTTAACAGTAGAAGAAAATTTGCAATTTTTTGCGTCATCTTTTGGTACAACTATTAAAGAAAACTACCATTTGATTGAACCCATTTATGTACAGTTAGAGCCGTTTAAAAACCGAAAAGCAGGCGCCCTATCGGGTGGGATGAAACAGAAGTTAGCTTTATGCTGTGCCTTAATTCATAAGCCTATTATTTTGGTGCTGGATGAACCCACCACCGGTGTAGATGCTGTGTCGCGTAAGGAGTTTTGGGCAATGCTCAAAGAACTAAAGGAGGGAGGGCTTACCATTTTTGTTTCCACCCCTTATATGGACGAGGCCGAAATGTGCGACCGGGTTGCACTTATCCAAGATGGGGTGATTTTGGACACCGATACACCCAAAGCCATAACGGCTAAGTTTGGTCAAACTTTACTGGCAATGCACGGCAAATACAAACAGGCTTCCATTGATCTTTTACGGGCAATGCCTAAAGTTAAGAACGCATTTCCTTTTGGAGATGCCATTCATATTACATTAATGCCCCAAGCCACTATAAATGAGCTAGAAGAATACTTAGTTACCCATCATATTTCTTTTGAAAGCCTGGAAGAAATAGCCCCGGTAATTGAAGATTGTTTTATGGATTTAATGAGCAACGATTGATGGAAGAGTACGTAATTCATACCGAGCAGTTGAATAAAACTTTTGGGAGTTTTATAGCTGTAAATAATGTTACTTTTAGCGTTAAAAAAGGGGAAATATTTGGTTTTTTGGGTGCCAATGGTGCGGGTAAAACCACGGCCATTAAAATGCTCTGTGGCTTGCTTACGCCCACTTCTGGCAAAGCCACCGTGGCAGGGTTCGATGTGTTTAAGCAGTCCGAATCCATCAAAAAAAGTATTGGCTATATGAGCCAAAAATTTTCGCTTTATAATGATTTAACCGTGTGGGAAAACATCACACTTTATGCGGGCATTTATGGCCTGCGATCCAACAAAATAAAGGAGCGAGGGAATGCCCTTATTAAATCGCTCGAAATTGAGGGCTATGCCAATAAATTAGTAGAGAGTCTGCCTTTGGGTTTCAAACAAAAACTAGCGTTTTCGGTGGCCGTTATCCATCATCCGCAAATTGTATTTTTAGATGAACCCACAGGTGGTGTAGATCCCATCACAAGGCGACAATTTTGGGAAATGATTTACCAGGCTTCGGAGCGAGGCACTACCGTTTTTGTTACAACCCACTATATGGATGAAGCGGAATACTGCGACCGTGTATCCATTATGGTGGATGGCGTTATTGAGGCACTAGATACGCCTAAAGGCCTGAAGCAACAATTTAAGGTAGATTCAATGGACGAGGTTTTTTTACATTTAGCACGTAACGTAGAGGAGAAATGAAGCAACTACGCGTATTTGTTTTAAAAGAGTTTAAACACATCTTTCGAGATGTGCGCACCCTCATCATCCTGTTTGGAATGCCCATTGCTCAGGTCGTCTTATTTGGCTATGCCATTACCAACGAAGTGAAAGATGCTGATATCGTGGTGTTGGACAAATCACAAGATTACCTGTCTAAACGATTAACCAATAAAATTACTTCTTCGGGCTATTTCTACTTAAAAGACAGGGTTGAGAGCGTTAAAGAAGTTAAACAATTATTTTTGGCTGATGAAGTAAAATTGGCCATCGTTATTCCTGAAGATTTTGCTAAAAAAGTAAATGATAGAGAGGCTCAAATTCAACTATTAGCCGATGCATCTGATCCCAATATGGCCAATACGCTGGTAAATTATACCAATGGTATCATTAGTAAATTTATGACAGACGAAGTAGGAGTGGCGCTACCGTATGCCATTACTACCGAAGTAGAAATGGCATACAATCCTACCTTGAAAAGCGTATTTCTGTTTGTTCCCGGAGTAATAACCGTTATTTTAATGTTAGTATCTGCCTTGCTAACCTCAATTTCCATTGCCCGCGAAAAGGAAATGGGTACCATGGAAATTCTATTGGTATCTCCCTTAAAACCCATAACCATTATCTTAGGCAAAGTGATTCCTTATTTATTGCTCTCCTTTTTAAATGCCATCTTAATCTTAGTAATGGGGGTTTTTATTTTTGATATGCCTATTAACGGAAGTTTACCATTACTACTAACCGAAAGTTTGTTATTTATTGTTTCAGCTTTGAGTTTGGGTATTTTTATTTCTACTAAATCAGACACCCAACAGGTTGCTATGATGGTTTCCTTATTCGCCTTAATGCTGCCAACAATTTTATTATCAGGATTTATTTTTCCTATTTCGAGCATGCCTTTGCCGCTGCAATGGCTAAGTAGTATAATGCCGGCCACTTATTTCATCATCATAATTAAAGGAATTATGTTACAGGGCGTGGGGCTTGCAGTGCTATGGAAAGAAACCCTGATTTTAGCAATTATGACAATAGTTTTATTGGCTGCAGGATTGAAAAATTTTAAAACTCGATTAGTATGAGAACAATCCTATTTCTGCTTCGCAAAGAGTTTTTACAAATCTCACGTAATAAGCCCATCTTGGGTATGATTACCGTACTGCCCATTGTTCAACTGCTATTATTGGTTAATGCAGCCAATTTCGAAATTACGAATATCAATTTTGCTGTTCTCGATAATGATAAATCACAAACCTCTCAGAAGCTAATCCAAAAACTGGAAGCCAATGCGTATTTTACGCTAATTAGAAGCGTTAGCAACGAAGCACAGGCCAAGCAACTCCTCGAGAGGCGGGAAGTAGATATGGTGCTTCAAATTCCTAGTAAGTTTGAATCGGATTTACAGCGTTTTCGAAAAGCGAGCTTATTTTTGGGCGTTAACGCCATTGATGGCTCAGCTGCAGGCTTAATAAGCT
>JALWRJ010000492.1 GCA_026994125.1 Cyclobacteriaceae bacterium
GTCCTCCAATACCTGGTGGGTTGCTCCGTCTTCGCCCAAGGTTATGCCGGCATGCGAAGCACAAATTTTTACGTTTTTAGCCGAATAGGCAATGCTTTGCCTTATTTGGTCGTACACCCGCGAAGTAGAAAAATTAGCAAAAGTTCCGGTAAAGGGTATTTTGCCACCAATGGTCATCCCTGCTGCCATGCCCATCATGTTGGCCTCGCTAATACCGGTTTGGAAAAACCGATGAGGGTAGGCTTTTTTAAAATCGCCCATTTTAAGCGAGCCAATTAAATCAGCACAAAGCGCCACTACATCTGGGTTTGTTTTTCCCAATTCGGTAAGGCCGTCTCCAAAGCCCGATCGGGTATCTTTTTTTTCGGTAAATGTGTATTTGGTCATAAATTTTTAAGGCTTCAAATTAATAATCTCCCAGGGTTTCTTCCAGTTGTCCTAAGGCATTGGCCAATTGCTCATCGTTAGGAGCCACGCCATGCCACTTATGAGTGCCTACCATAAAATCAACTCCATAGCCCATTTCGGTATGCATTAAGTTTATAATGGGCTTACCTTTGCCGGTCATGGTTTTGGCTCGTTCCAGGCTTTGCACTACGGCATTCATATTATTGCCTTCGGTTTCAATTACCTGCCAGCCAAAGGCTTCCCATTTGGCTTTTAAATTGCCCAGCGAAAGCACTTCATCAGTAGGGCCATCAATTTGTTGGCGGTTGTAATCTACGGTAGCTATAATATTATCTACTTTATTATGTGCACCATATAAGGCGGCTTCCCAAATTTGGCCTTCATCTAATTCACCATCGCCCATAAGTACAAATACCAGGTGGTTATCGTTGTTTAGTTTTTTGGTTTGTGCAGCTCCCAAGGCTACGGAAAGCCCTTGCCCCAACGAGCCAGAAGCAATTCTAACTCCGGGTAGGCCTTCTTCGGTTGCTGGGTGGCCTTGTAGTCGGCTGCTTATCTGTCTGAATGTAGCCAGCTCTTTTACATCAAAGTAGCCGCTACGAGCCAGTACACTGTAAAAAACGGGTGAAATATGACCGTTAGATAGGAAAAACAGGTCTTCGCCTACGCCATTCATATCAAACTTAGTGTTCTTTTTAAGAATTTTAAAATAAAGCGCTACCATAAAATCGGTACAGCCTAACGAGCCACCGGGGTGCCCCGAGTTTTGAGCATGTACCATTCGTAAAATGTCTCTACGCACTTGCGAAGCTATTTTTTCCAGCTCCTCGGTTGTTTTTTTGTCCATGTAGTTATTGGTTACCTTCTTGCCCTGCAAATATAGAAAGATGCCAGCAGACAATGAATGCATTTGGTTTACTAAAGTTTGTTACGCATTTATTTGCTACTTAGTTCATCTTTGTGTTTCATAATATCGGCTTGGGTTTCAGGCTCTTCAATAGGGTCGATATGAATGGTGGATTCCATACCTAATTTTTTACGAATTTCTATTTCAATCCTGTCGGCCAGCAAGTGGGTTTGAGCCAATGTATGTTTACCCGGCAAGGCAATATGAAAAGTAAGCTCTTGATGATAACCGTAATTATGGTAATGAAAATGATGGGGATAAATGTTTCGCCCGGCCAGGTTAGTACATATTTGAGCTACTTGCTGCATGGTATCTTTGGCCGGAGGCTCGCCCAATAAAGGGGTAACGGCTTCCTTTAAAATGCCATAACCGGCTTTAAAAATAAACAACGCCATTATAATACCCAAGACTCCATCGGCCCACCACCAATGCTTGCCTGCCACAATGCCTACCACCAAAATAACCGAAGAAATGGCATCGCTGCGGTGGTGCCAGCCATCGGCTTTTAAAACCATTTGTTGTGTTTGGCGTGCCAGGTAAAAACTGTACTGCGCCATAAGTTCTTTAACCACAATACTTGCCAGGGTAGCGTACAAAGCCCAATTACCAAAATGAGCGATTTCGTGGTTTTGTAACTTATTAATCGAAGCCCAAAGAAATGATAAACCAATGCTAAGCAGTAATATGCCCAGCATAAGTGACGATACGAGCTGAATGCGCCCATGGCCAAACGGGTGCTCTTCATCTGCCGGCCTTACCGAAATACGGGTTCCTATAATTATAACAATCGAACTGATGGAGTCGGATAAGGTATGCCAGGCATCGGTTACCAATGCAATCGAGCCACTTACCACACCGGCATAATATTTTAACGCAAACAGTAAAGTATTAGCAGCAATGGAAACATAGCTTTGGGTGTAAACTTGGTTTGTTTTTTTTGCATCCATTGCACTTTAACCCAAAATTTGTGCGGTGTGGTCTTTGGTTTTTACCTTTTCAATAATATCTTCAATTATGCCTTCTTCATTTATAACAAAGGTGGTGCGTAAGGTGCCCATATAGCTTCGGCCATACATTTTTTTCTCAGCCCAGGTTCCGTATAAATGGTGCAGGGTAAGCTCGGTGTCGGCCAGTAGGGGAAAGGGTAAATGTTGTTTTTTAATAAAATTTTGATGCGATTTTTGACTGTCTTTTGAAACTCCCAGCACTACGTAACCTTGGGCAAGCAGCCGCTCGTAATTGTCGCGTAAATTACATGCCTCGGCAATGCAACCCGGGGTTTGATCCTTTGGGTAAAAGTATAGCACTACTTTTTTTCCTTTAAAGTCTGAAAGTTTAACCATTTTACCCTCCTGGTTAGGAATGGAAAAATCAGGTGCAGGGTCACCAATTTTTAATTTCATAGTTTGTTTTGTTTGGTTAAAAGTACATCAGAATTGCTAAATAAGCAACTTACGCTTAGTAGTGTGTTGCAAAGATTAAAGCTTGGTTTCGTAAATTGCTTCATTGCCCTGGTTATCCGTTATCAGTAGTTTTACCTTACCTAAAAAAAGCATGGTTTTATCTTTTTTTTCAGACCAAATTAAGTTTTTCTTGGGGTCGTAATTCATAAGTACCCAGTGGTTGCTTACCCAGGCGTTTATAGTAGCTATGCCCGAAAGGTTATCCGTAATTTTAAAAACCAGTTGCTCTTGGGTTATAACCTGGGGCTTAATGGTAGGGGGTATGCTATCGGCCAGCAATTTAAAAGAGCCAAAAT